>JAGVNQ010000055.1 GCA_020053195.1 Sideroxydans sp. | reverse complement strand
CGCAGCTTTTTTCCAGTTTGAAAAAGCTGGGAACGGATGAAGCGGAAGCGGTGATTGCGGGTTGGTTCGCTGAAATGTAGGAGCGAGCTTGCTCGCGAAACGCTTTTATAAATTCGCGAGCAAGCTCGCTCCTACATGGGATGCTAAAGTAGTCGGAACAGATGGCGAAATTTTTTGGTAGGCAAAAAAATGCCCCTAGACCAAAGGGGGAGGTCAGGGGCAAGAAGGTCTTTACGGTGTAAAGACACCCGCTCAGGGAGGAGAAACGGGAAGAAGCTTTCGCCTCTCGTATGCTCAGACGGGACTATGCGAAAATAGTTCCAGAAATTTTCAAATTTTTAGGAATATTTATGCAAACACTCGGCCAATACCCCCAATCCAGAATGCGCCGTATGCGCCGCGACCAGTTTTCGCGCGACTTGATGCGAGAGCATATACTCACTTCGGCGGATTTTATTTATCCCGTTTTTGTGCTGGAAGGCGCGAATAAAGTCGAAGATGTGAAGTCCATGCCCGGCGTGCAGCGTAAGACTTTGGACTTGTTGCTGGCGGATGCCGAGCAATGTGTGAAACTGGGTATTCCGGTAATGGCGATTTTCCCGGTGATTGATACCCCGCTGAAAAGTCTGGATGCGAGCGAGGCGTTTAATCCGAACGGACTCGTGCCGCGCGTGGTTGCCGCGCTGAAGAAAAACTTTCCCGAATTGGGCATCATGACCGATGTTGCGCTTGACCCTTACACCAGCCATGGCCAGGACGGTTTGATCGACGACAGCGGTTACGTTCTTAACGACGAAACCATCGCCGTGCTAACCAAACAAGCGCAGTGCCACGCCGCTGCGGGGGCGGATATCGTCGCCCCTTCCGACATGATGGATGGCCGCATAGGCGCAATCCGCGCGGCGCTGGATGCGTATAAACACATCCATACCCGCATCATGGCCTACTCTGCCAAATACGCATCTAGCTTCTACGGCCCGTTCCGTGATGCCGTTGGTTCCAGCGGCAATCTGGGCAAAGGCAATAAATACACTTACCAGATGGACCCCGCCAATTCAGACGAGGCGTTGTGGGAAGTCGGTCTCGATTTGCAAGAAGGTGCGGACATGGTGATGGTCAAACCCGGCATGCCCTACCTCGACATCGTGCGCCGCGTGAAAGACGAGTTCAAAGCGCCGACTTTCGTGTATCAAGTCAGCGGCGAATACGCCATGCTCAAAGCTGCTGCGCAAAACGGCTGGCTGAACGAGGAAGCGTGTGTGCTGGAAGCGCTGCTGGCGTTTAAACGCGCCGGAGCCGATGGCATCCTGACTTACTTTGCGCTGGATGCGGCAAGGTGGTTGAAAGAGAGCAAATGAGTGTTGTTACGTTGCTGTCTTGCTGCGTCGATTCGGGTTTGCTAACCGGCTAACAACACTTCAACAGCCGCAATATCCGCATGCGTTTCTGGGTGGCGGCTGCCGCTGTGACGAGCGTTTTCGGGCAAGACGATGATGTGTGTCAGCGTGCCCGATTCTCCGCTCAAGGTATAACTCGGCACATTCACTTCGTGCCCGCCAACACGCACTCTCCACTCCCCATCATCAAATTGCATTTCGTGCTTGAGCAAGAACAGCAACACTGCTTTGGCATCATCGCTGAACAGCATGATGTTGATGTCGGACGCTTCGCCCGCAGTGCCGGCGAGGACCGAACCGGTGAGGTAGGGCTGGAACTGTTGCAGCAGGCGCATGGTGGCGAGCGCTTCCTCGCGTAGCTGGTACAGGATCGCGGGATGGCTGTCCTGCTGGAACAACACCCGATAACTGTGCAACGCTTCATCGACTTCCTGATTGCCGGGCAGATGTTGGGTATCTGTTGCGCCAAGTTGTCGCGCCGCCTTGCGTTTGGCCATGGCGTGATCGGAGATGCCTCCTTCCGCCATGAGTTTGGCGGCCTGATGGGCGATTTGCTCGCGCATCAAATCACGGCGTTGAGCGGGTACTTTGCCCATTAAAAGAGTTGATCGCTTTCGTTGTCGGTCGGCTTGGAAATAGTCACCGGGGCGGCGCTTTGTTCCGGCGGCAGATTTTCTTCGTAGAAATACTCGATGCGGTTACCGCCGGGGTCGCGCTGGCCGTGGTCATTGATGCGAGCGGTGACCACGCGCTCGGGAGCGGAGTATTCGATCTCGGGAGTATTTTTGAGCAGTGCGCCCATGTAATCCATCCAGATTGGGAGTGCGGCTCCACCGCCGGTCTCTTTTTCGCCCAAACTTTGCGGATTGTCGTAGCCGATCCAAGTGACGGCGACCAGTGTGGGGTGGAAGCCGCAGAACCAGGCATCCGTCGAATCGTTGGTCGTCCCGGTTTTGCCCGCCAGATCTTGCCTGCCCAGCGACATGGCGCGGAAAGCGGTGCCATGTTTCACCACATCCTGCATCATGTTGACCATGGTGAAGGCGTTGCGCACATCCAGCACTTGTTCCGCGCCTTTGCCCGCTTCGACTGGGGCGGCTTGGCTAACGATGTTGCCTTGGCCGTCTTCGATTCGCTGTATCAAGTAAGGTGAAACACGATAACCGCCGTTGGCGAATACCGAGTATCCGCCCAACATTTGCCAAGGGGTGACATTAACTGCCCCCAAAGCCATGGTCAGAAAATGGCCGACTTTGCCTTTCTCGAATCCAAATTTGGTGACGTAGTCCTGTGCGTAGTCTGTGCCAATGGATTGCAGAATGCGGATGGACACCAAATTTTTCGATTTGGTAAGACCTTGGCGCATGCGCATGGGCCCCTCGAACTTGCCGTCGTAATTCTTCGGCTCCCACGGCTCGCCCCCCGTGTCGATTGGATCAACCACCAGCGGCGCATCATTGATGACAGAGGCGGGGGTGAAACCTTTTTCCAGCGCGGCGGAATATATAAACGGCTTGAAGCTGGAACCGGGCTGCCGCCAAGCCTGAGTGACATGGTTGAACTGGTTGCGGTTGAAATCAAAGCCGCCAACCAGCGCATAGATCGCGCCATCACGCGGATTGGAGGAGACAAATGCAGCTTCGGCTTGCGGTAGCTGGGTGATTTCCCAATTACCCTTCTGGTTCTGGGCCACGCGAATCAGAGAGCCTTTGCGGATGCGACGGTTTAATGCGAGTTTGTCGCCCAGCGTCTGCTGCGCAAACTGCAAGCCTTCACCGCGAATTTCGATAACCTGCCCGCCTTTGATATAAGCACTAATAGTTTTCGCGCCGACCGATTGAACAACTGCGGGGATTAACTCGTCGCTGTTTGGCACATCTTGTAACGCATCTTCAAGCAGTTCATCGGTATTGTTTTTATTGAGATCGACGTAGCCTTCCGGGCCGCGGTAGCCATGGCGCTGATCGTACTCCATCAGGCCTTTGCGCAACGAAGCATAGGCCACCGCCTGATCTTGCGCGCGGATGGTGGTGTAAACGCTATAGCCTTGCGTGTAGATGTCTTCCTGATAACGCTCATACATTTCCTGACGAACCAGTTCGGCGATAAAGCCGGCATTAACTGCAAATTCCTGATGGTAGGCGGACTGTTTGGTTTGAATCGTGTCATTTTGAGCTGCTTCAAATGCCTCTTTGCTGATGTAGTCCAAATCACGCATACGTCGCAAAATATATTCTTGGCGCAGCTTGGCGCGTTTTGGATTGACGACAGGGTTGTATGCGCCCGGTGCTTTGGGCAAGCCCGCGAGCATGGCTATTTCGGACAGGTTGAGTTGGTTGAGCGGCTTGGAATAATAAGCTTGTGCGGCTGCGCCGAAGCCGTAGGCGCGTTGTCCCAGATAAATGTGGTTAATATAGAGCTGAAGAATTTCGTCTTTAGCGAGGTTGTGCTCGATCTTAAAGGAAAGCAGCATTTCGTTGAATTTGCGCGTCATGGTTTTTTCCTTGGACAGGAAAAAATTGCGCGCGACTTGCATGGTAATGGTACTGGCACCTTGCTTGACTCCGCCCGAGGTGAAGTTGGAATAAGCCGCGCGCATTACGCCGACGTAGTCCACCCCGCCATGTTCGTAAAACCTGTCATCCTCGGCTGCCAATATGGCTTTTTTCATCAAATCCGGGACTTCTTCGATTTTCACCAGTTCGCGCCGCTCCTCGCCGAATTCACCGATTAATACGCCCTCGGCGCTGAAAACACGCAAGGGCATTTTGGGGCGATAGTCGGTCAACGCTTCGAGAGAGGGTAGCGTCGGATAGGTTAAAATGGCTGCGAAAACCAGAAGCAATATTGGGAGAAGCGGCAGCGCCAAAACCCCTAATGCAGGATAGAACCACCAGCGAGAAGTCATAACAGAATATTTACTTAAAATGTGCTCCGTGAATTATATCGCGCAAGGCGCTGCAAATTTTACATCCGAAGAAAAAACTTTACACCCACGGGAGTTATTGCTAGGATTTAAACCACTTTGTACGAAAAAGCGCCAACCACCCTATGATTAAAGGAAATTTCGACATCCCGCTAGACTTTTTGCAGACGTCGACTCCGCCTATGATCGGGGTGGATATCAGCGCCTCTTCAGTCAAGATGCTGGAATTAAGCGAGTTGCCGAAAAATGGCGGCTACGTAGTCGAACGTTATGCCATTGAAGCACTGCCAGCCGACGCGGTGAGTGATGGCAATATCAATAATCTCGATGCTGTATCCGATGCGCTGCGGCGAGCTTGGAAGCGGATGGGAACGCGTATAAAAAATGTCAGCTTGGCGCTGCCTGCTGCTGCGGTAATCAGCAAGAAAATCATGTTGCCCGCCGGTCTGCGTGAAGATGACTTGGAATACCAAGTCGAGTCTGAGGCCAACCAATATATTCCGTTTGCGCTCGAAGAGGTCAACTTGGATTTTCAGGTTATCGGCCCTTCCCCGACCAATCCCGAAGAAGTTGAAATATTGCTGGCCGCTTCGCGCAAAGCCAATGTCGAAGACCGGGTGGCTGCCGCCCAGACGGCGGGTCTCAAAGCGGTGGTGGTGGATGTTGAACCATATGCGGCGGAAGCGGCTTTTGAGCAAATCCGAACCCAGCTTCCAAATGGGGCTGTCGATCAATGCGTTGCTGTGGTTGATATAGGAGCCAGCGTAATGAACGTGAACGTGTTGCGCAACGGACAATCAGTGTATATGCGCGACCAACAAATCGGCGGCATCCAACTTACCCAGCAAATTCAGAGTTCATTTGGCCTGTCGCCGGAAGAAGCTGAGGCAGCCAAGAGAAATGGCGGCTTACCGGAAAACTACGAAAGTGATGTATTGACACCTTTCCGCGAGAGCGTGGCGATGGAAGTGGCGCGCGCATTGCAGTTCTTTTTTACATCTACCCAGTACAACGAAGTAAATTATGTTGTTCTATCAGGAGGCTGCGCCGCGCTTGCCGGGCTAGACGAAGCCGTGGCAACTCGAACCCAAGTCAACACGTTAGTGGCGAATCCTTTTGAGCTGATGACTTTGTCCAGCCGCATCAAGCCGCGCCAACTGCAAACGGACGCTCCTGCTTTGATGATCGCATGTGGTTTGGCTATGCGGAGGTTTGACCCGTCATGATACGCATTAACCTGTTACCGCATCGCGAGGAAAAACGCCGTGCTCAGCAATTGCAATTTATTGTGCTTGCAGCCATCTCGCTCGTGCTTGGGGCGGTGGTTGTCGGTTTGGTTCATGTGGCAATTAGTTCAAAAGTTTCGTATCAAGAGCGGCGTAATCAATACTTGAAACAAGAAATCGCGGTGCTGGAAAAGCAAATCGAAGAGATTAAGAAGCTTAGGGAGCAAACCCAGTCGCTACTTGCCAGAAAAAACGTTGTTGAAAATTTGCAGTCAACGCGTTCCGATGTGGTGCATTTGCTCGACCAGATGCTGCGTATCCTGCCGGATGGAATTCATCTAAAAAGTCTCAAACAATCAGGATATCAAATCAACATGTCAGGATTTGCCCAATCAAATGCCCGAATTTCAACTCTGATGCGATCAATTGAAGACTCGCCCTGGCTAGACTCACCAATACTGATTGAAATACATGCAACGGGTTCTGGTGCAAATCGGCTAAGCGAATTTTCCCTGACTTTTAATCTGACCAAGGTGGCTGCACCTGTTGCGCCTGTATCAGGAAAAACGGGTGGAAAGGGCTAGCGATGGAAATGAAATTTCTGGAAGAGCTAAAGAATATTGACCCCAAAAAGCCGGGAGGCTGGCCTTGGCTGGTAAAACTGGCAGCTTACAGCGCCACATTTTTGATGGTGATCGTGTTGGGGGCGCTTTTTGATTGGCAGATTCAATGGGAGGAGTATTCGCGCTTCAAGCGGGAAGAAGAAAAACTGCGCGAAACCTTCCTAACCAAGAAAAAGGAAGCTATCAATTTGGATATTATCAAAAAGCAATTGATAAATACTCAACAGTCTTTTGGGGCGCTGCTCAAACAATTACCAAGCAAATCCGAAATGGATGCATTATTGACGGACATCAATCAGGCCGGTCTAGGGCGCGGCTTACAGTTCGAGCTTTTTCGTCCGGGTGTCGAAGCGCCGACGGGAGTGTTCACCGAACAACCAATCGCAATCAAGGTGAGCGGAAATTATGATGATGTGGGTAATTTTGCGAGTGATATTTCTAAGCTTCCGCGAATAGTCACTCTTAATGATATTAGTATCAGCCCCACTGTCGGGGGGGTGCTTACCATGGATGCAACTGCGAAAACATACCGCTATCTTGACGAAGCGGAGCTGGCAGCGCAAAAGAAAGTATCCAAGCCTGCGACCAAATCTACGGCGGGAGCGAAAAAATGAGGTCTCCAACCCGCGCGCTGTTGCTGACGACTGTGTTTCTACTTACTGGTTGTGGTGGCGAAGAGTTTCAGGATCTGCGCGATTTTGTTCAAAACGCTGGCGCAGATATGCGCGGGAAAGTCGAGCCGCCGCCGGATATCGAGCCTTATGAGCCATTCACTTATGATAACGCCACCGCATTACCAGACCCGTTCAAGCCACGCAAGCAGGATACAAGAAATGCAAATCGCGCGGGGCAAAACCAACCCAACTTAGATCGCCCCAGAGAAGAACTTGAAGATTACCCGCTAGAAAGTTTTAAGGTGGTCGGATATTTGCACCGGAACAAGGTTGGATATGCGTTAATTCGCTCTACTGAAGGCAAGATTTACAGGGTAAAAGCGGGCAATTACATTGGGCAAAACTTCGGACAGATTATTTCAGTAACCGAAACCGAAGTGAAAATAAAAGAAGTGGTGCAGGACAGCACTGGCGATTGGTCAGAGCGTGAAAGCAGTCTGCAATTGGTGAGTGAATAGGAGTAAAACATGAAACAGTTTAACAAGGCCGTGCTGGCGGTCATCCAATTGATTGCAGTTGCCCTTTCCGTTATTTCGTTCGGAGTTCAAGCGCAGGAAACAATGGGGTCTGGGGCGGGTCTCAACAGCATTCAATCCATCAGCTCCAGCAGTGAAGCGGGCGGAAAGCTCGTGGTGAAAATCGGCCTGAAAGTTGCCCCCAACACCCAACCTGCCGCTTTCACGATCAATACCCCACCGCGCATCGCGTTTGATTTTCCCAATACGGCAAATGGTTTGGGGAAGTCGATGCAGGAATTTGGTGAAGGGGATTTGCGCAGCGCAAATATCGTACAAGCTGGAAGTCGCACGCGCTTGGTGATCAATCTATCGCAAATGGTCAGTTACGATACTCAGATCGATGGGAATAACATCTTAATCATCCTGCAGCCAAAGGGTATTGGCGGTGGGGTGCAACCTGTTGCGGCGGCGCATTTTGCGGGCGCATCATCGAGCGTACAAAAACACAGTTTGCGCGATATCGATTTTCACCGAGGGAAGAATAGTGAAGGGCGCGTGCAAATTGATTTGTCGGATGCGGATATAGGTATTGACATCAAACAGCAAGGCAAAGCACTTGTTGCAGAATTTAAAAATACCAGTTTGCCGAGAAATCTTCAGAGAAAACTGGATGTTTCGGATTTCGCAACACCGGTTCAAATGATAGATGCATTTGTGCAAGGTGGTAATGTTAGATTATCAATAGAGCCTAAGGGCTTATGGGAATACTCCGCATATCAAACCGACAACAAATTTATCATTGAAGTGAAAGCGGTTGTCGAAGACCCGAACAAGCTGGTGAAAGGTGGCGTGCCAGGATATTCCGGCGAGAAATTAACTTTGAATTTTCAAAATATATCTACCCGTGAGGCGCTAAGCGTGATCGCCGACTTTACGGGGTTAAATATGGTAATTAGCGATACCGTGTCCGGCAGTCTGACGCTACGATTGAAAGATGTGCCATGGGATCAGGCATTCGATATTATCTTGCAGAGTCGGGGGCTGGATATGCGCAAAAACGGCAATGTTATCCAAGTTGCGCCACGAGAAGAAATTGCGGCGAAGGAAAAAATTGATTATTCGTCAAAACAAGAGATTTCCGAACTGGAGCCGTTGCGCACAGAAAATTACTCGCTGTCCTATGCTAAAGCGGCTGATATTGCCAGTTTGATTTCGGATGAAAAAAAGAAAATATTATCAAAACGAGGTAGTGCAAATTTTGATTTGAGAACGAATATTCTGTTCGTGAGGGATGTTCCGTCCACCCTGGAAGAGATAAGGCAACTGATCAAGTTGGTTGATGTGCCTATCCGCCAAGTATTGATAGAAGCGCGCTTTGTCGAGGCATCCGAGACATTTAGTCGAACATTGGGCGGCAGGCTGGGATATAGCGGACCGGAAACTCAAGCGGTTGTCGGTGGCGGCTTTCCCTTGGCTGGCGGAGTGCAGGGTGCAGTTGATATAAAGAATTTATACAAATCATTTCCTGCGACTACCGGCGGGGTAACGTGGTCTTTGTTTAATGCTTCGGCTTCAAAAATATTGAGTTTGGAATTGGACGCTTCCGAGGCAGAAGGGGTAACAAAAAACATATCAAGTCCGCGTGTTGTCACTGGCGACAAGATGGAGGCAAGTATTGAGCAGGGCAGAGAAATTCCTTATCTGCAAGAGAGTTTGAGCGGCGGAGCTACCATCGCATTCAAGCAAGCTGTATTGAGCTTGAAAGTGACACCACAAATCACGCCGGACGACAAAATAACCATGAAAATTCATGTTACCGAAGATGCTGCTGAAACAACTTTATACGCCAACAGTGCGCCGAGTATTAGAACCAAAAAAATTGATACTCAGGTCTTGGTGGAAAATGGCGGAACAGTAGTGGTCGGCGGGGTTTACAAGCAAGAGGATAGCGATAAGACAGATCTGGTTCCAGGACTGGGGGATATTCCGATCTTGGGCTGGTTGTTTAAAGGCAATGCCGTGAGTAAAACGAAGACAGAAATGCTGGTCTTTATTACACCCAAGATTTTAAAAGACACTTTGGGCGGCAACTAATTAATGTTGGTCTAAACAAAAGCCCGGCATTAGCCGGGCTTTTGTTTAGACGGGTCGCAACAGAATTCCGCTACAATTCCCGTCATGATTGAAACAACCTCCGGCGAACGCAACCACAGCAATATCATCCTGATCGGAATGATGGGCGCTGGCAAGACCACTGTGGGAAAGCTGCTTGCAAAACAAATGGGAAAAACATTCATTGATAGCGACGAAGAAATCCAGCGTCGTACCGGTGTTACTATCCCGCACATTTTTGATGTTGAAGGAGAGGCGGGCTTCAGGCAGCGAGAAAGTGTCGTACTGGAAGACTTGACGAAGCGCCGCGACATCGTGCTTGCAACAGGCGGTGGTGCGGTAATAAACCCTCAGAATCGAGCCGTGCTTAAACAGGGCGGCGTGGTCATCTACCTGAAGAGCAATGTGCATGATCTTTGGCAGCGCACACGCCACGATTCCAATCGGCCCTTGTTACAAACAGCCAACCCGCGCGCAAAATTGCAGGAATTGTTCGAGCAACGAAATCCGCTTTACTCCGAAATCGCCGACATTGTGATGCATACCGGCAAGCAGAGTGTGCATGTGCTGCTACAACTCCTCCAGCAAAAACTGGATGAAATTCAAAATCCTTCGCAAACAGGAGTGCAAGACAATATGCGGACATTAACCGTTGGCTTGGCTGAACGCAGCTATTCCATACATATCGGCAGCGGCTTGCTGGACAAGCCCGAGTTGTTACTGCCGCACCTGCCGCATAAGCGCACAGTCATCGTGAGCAACACCACTGTTGCCCCGCTATATCTTGACTGGTTGAGCGCAGGGCTAACCCGGCATGGGATTCAAGTACAAAGCATCGTTTTGCCGGATGGCGAGCAGTATAAAAACGGCGAGTCATTGAACACGATATACGATGCGCTATTAAAATCCCGTAGCGAGCGCAGCACACCGCTCATCGCGCTTGGCGGAGGAGTCATCGGCGACATCACCGGCTATGCGGCAGCAACATACTTGCGCGGAGTACCGTTTATTCAAATACCTACAACACTGCTGTCGCAAGTGGATTCATCGGTAGGCGGCAAGACTGGCATCAATCATCCCTTGGGCAAGAACATGATAGGTGCGTTCTATCAACCATTGGTCGTGTTGGCGGATACAACGGTGCTGGGCACACTCCCGGACAAGGAATTGCGCGCAGGAATTGCAGAAGTAATCAAATACGGGCTAATCC
This sequence comes from Sideroxydans sp., assembly GCA_020053195.1. Taxonomy (GTDB): domain Bacteria; phylum Pseudomonadota; class Gammaproteobacteria; order Burkholderiales; family Gallionellaceae; genus Sideroxyarcus. The sequence continues at coordinate 19,636 of JAGVNQ010000055.1, read as the reverse complement.
GCGACTTGCCATTTCTCGAATGGCTGGAAGCCAATATGGAGAAATTATTGGCGCGCGATACAGCGGCGCTGCAATATGCCATAGCGCGCAGTTGCGAGAACAAAGCGGAAGTGGTCGGGGTTGATGAGCGCGAAAGCGGCGAACGCGCTTTGCTGAACTTGGGACACACCTTCGGCCATGCAATAGAAAACGGCATGGGCTACGGCAAATGGCTGCACGGTGAGGCGGTAGCGGCGGGCAGCATCATGGCTGCCGACCTTTCACAACGCCTTGGATGGTTGAGTGCTGGGGACGTGGAGCGTGTGCGCAAACTGTTCGAGCGTTCCGGGCTGCCTGTCGTTGCACCCGCGATGGGTATCGAGAAATATCTGCAACTGATGGGGCTGGATAAAAAAGTGGCAGATGGCAAGATACGTTTTGTGCTGTTGAAATCGCTGGGGAATGCAGTGATGACATGTGAAGTGCCGCCAGAGCTTCTGGGGCAGACACTGGAGGCATGCAGTGCCTGAAATTCAGCTTGCTCCTTATGCGGTCAGCATTAGCAAGCATGGCAGAAAATTTGCCGAACCCGCGCCGTCTGGGCGTAGCGAATTCCAGCGAGACCGGGATCGTATTATCCATTCCAGTGCTTTCCGCCGCCTCGAATACAAGACACAGGTATTTGTTAATCACGAGGGCGATTTATTTCGCACGCGCCTCACTCATAGCATCGAAGTAGCACAAATCGGACGTTCTATCGCGCGGCGCTTGGCGCTAAACGAAGACCTGGTCGAAGCCATAGCACTGGCACATGACCTCGGCCACACACCATTCGGCCACGCGGGGCAGGAAGAATTGAACTCCTGCATGAAAGACCACGGCGGCTTTGAACACAACCTGCAATCGCTGCGCGTGGTCGATGTGCTGGAAGAGCGCTATGCCGCGTTTGACGGATTGAATCTGTGCTTTGAAACGCGCGAAGGAATCCTGAAGCATTGTTCGCTGCAACATGCCGCCCAACTTGGGGAAGTTGGTACCAGGTTTCTGAATGACAAACGACCCTCTCTGGAAGCCCAAATTACCAATCTGGCCGATGAAATCGCCTACAACAACCACGATATTGATGATGGCCTGCGTTCCGGGCTCATCACGCTGGAACAATTATCTTCGGTGTGCTTGTTCGAAAACCAATTGAGTGAGGTGCGTGCGGCGTATCCAAACTTGGCAGAACGCCGCCTAGTGCATGAAACCGTGCGACGCATGATTAACATCCAAGTGACCGATTTGATTCTTCAAACAGAGCAAAATATTAGCGCGCAAAAACCGCGAAATGTGAACGATGTGCGAAACGCCCCGCCGTTGGTCGCCTTCAGTTCAGAAATGGATGAACTCAACCGCGAATTAAAATTATTTTTGCGTTTAAATCTGTATCGACATTACCAAGTCATGCGCATGAGCACCAAAGCGCGCCGCATCGTCCGCGAACTGTTTCAAGCATTTACGGGCGACAAACGCCTGCTGCCGCCGCAATTTGTCGTACAAGAGAAAGGCAAGCAAGTACGCCAGATTGCCGACTATATCGCCGGCATGACCGACCGCTATGCGATCAGGGAACACCGGAGGTTATTCGCTGTATTCGATGATTGATGTATATAGAAGCCAGCGTGAGAAAGGTCTTCTATAGGCTGCAAAAAAATGAAAAACGGGCATCTGAGATGCCCGTTTGTTTTATTGCACAACAATGCAAATTAATTGATTAAATTGGCAATAAAGTAAGTGGTTGTATTGCCTTTGGGTGTGGTAATTTTAACTGTCAATGTTCCACTTGACGTGGTGTCTGAGCAAACACCACTGGTTATTGATCCGTCTCCTTGAACTCCGACCGAATAGTTATAGCCGGTTAAGGACGCGATCGGCGTATTGGCATTCTCGACCGGATAGCTGCCTCCGGTCCAAGATATCGCCCCGTTTTTGTTGGCTGAGAATAAAACTGTTGTACCTGCGGGCATCAAATTGCCATGCAAATCCACAATCCGGACATTGATGGTTTGAGAGCCACCGCAGCCCCCGGTCAAGCCGGGATCCAAATCGATAGTACCGCCGGAATAAGTTGATAATGTGGCTACGTCGGTTGTGATATATGGTGTTGATCCAGACAGTACGATAACGATACTTTTACGGGCGTGTATGGTTTTGGTTGCACTGCAAGTGCCAGCCGAGCTGGTAGCAATGTTGTCGCACAATATACCGTTGTAATCGCCGTCACCCGCTGAAGTCGCGCCAACATAGTCATATGGAGCTACACCAGAGGTTGTTCCGCTATAAGATCCACTTTGATTAAAATCAAAATATGGCTCGGTAGCCGAGTTGTATATGCCGTTTTCATCGTAGTCAACATAAGCTTCGCCCATGTCGGTGGAGGAGCCATTGACAATTAGCTCATTGGGCGATTTATCGGCTACACCACTCGCGTTAAGGTCAACAAAACTTTCTTCACCAACTACATATCCCAATACCGTAACGCGGCCATCGGGAGGGCGAATATCCTGACTGTTAAATACGGCACTGCAATTTCCGCCTGCTGTTACACAACTCGCGACCACTCGGGCACCTTCCGAAATAAAGTTAATCGCAGTGCCATCGGGAACCGGGTTGCTGAAGTGATCCGCTAGCCGCGCCGTTAATACAGTCTCCGTTCCGTCATAGTTCCAACCCTCAATGTTCAAAGTTGTTGCAGAAATCGAAAAAGAACTCTGCGATGGAATGCCTGTGGTAATTGTCAGTTCGCTGGACTGGGTGGACAGGATGGTGCCAGTGCCGCTACAGGCCAAAGGGGACGTAGTGGTAATGGCGGTAGTACAGGTTCTCGCAGTAACCCGAACCGGTGTACTCATTGTGCCTGCGTTGACGTTTACATAAACCAGACCGCTGGTGTCGGAAGTCCCTGTAGCTGTAGCCGGCGTCAGCGTAATGCCACCTAACGTCGTGCTTAAACCGAATACAACATCTTTTCCGCTGACCGGATTGCCGCCACCATCCACCACCTTGAATGCCACTTGCGACGACGATGTGCCACCCGTTCCCGAAAGCCCAATAGTGGAAGGGGTGGAAGAATAGTATTGGAGTGAACCAGCGATTGGCGCAGTGACATAAATGGTGGCGGTTACAGGGGTAGTCAACGAGCTGACAGAGGCTGTAATAACGTCGCTGCCGGCGCATCCGTTATCACGGTATGAACCAATCGCTACGCCACTTACGGTGGTAACGCTGGCGGTCAAAACGGCTTTGCCGCTGGCGGCGCAACTGGAAGTAAATGTGACTGTCTGTGGCGAGGTAATGGGGACTCCTCCGCTGCTGACTGTCACAGAAACGCTAGTTGTGCCGAATGCCGAAAGTGGAGAACCTGACGTACTGCCAGCGCCCAGCGTGATTGCCGACATGGTGAGTGTGGAAGCGCCGATCGAGTAGCCAATCGAGCCGGTAACGGTTGTGGAATCAACTTGTGCAGTTGCAGTAATCGTTGTCGCACCGGCAGCACTGAAGCTGGCGGGGTTCAATGTGACTGACGCAACTCCTGATGTGTTTGTCAGTGCTGTTCCGCCGACGGGAGACATGGTGGTTAATGTTGCATCTGTTACAAATGTTACTACCGTGTTGGGTACTACCGCGCCAGTTGCATCTAGGAGTGTCGCATTTACCGTACCGGGGTTTCCGGTAGAAATAGAAGTGGTGGCAGTACCACCGGAGTCGACGAGTGCAAGTGTCAGGGTTGAAACCGTCGGTGTTGTAGTCGAGCCCGTACCGGTTCCAGTGCCGGTACCTGTGCCGCTGGTAGTAGTACCCGCTCCGCAACCCGACAAAAAAGCAGCAATCGCCAGAAGCAAAGTGATTAACCCGGCTTGTTTAAAAAAAGTGGTTTGCACGACAGCCCCCCCATCCAAAAAAATACAACCCGCACAATTGCGAATGATTATGAACGACATTCTATAACCCTTGGTTTTAAAAGCGCAACCACATTTTTATTCGTTGCGAGCGGGGCAGAGGGGGCGGCCGACAAAAAACTTCACCACGGTTGCCCGAAATGATTGGAAAAGGTAACATCGCCGCCCTTTCGCTTTTATAAATGGAAGGCGGCAATCGCCGCCATTATTGTCGGATGAATGAGGTGAGAAACAAGGTGAGCAATTCTTCGTTGCCGCAACAGCAGGGTCTATATGATCCGCGCCATGAGCATGATGCATGTGGTGTCGGGTTCGTCGCACATATCAAAGGTCAGGCAAGCCATGACCGAATCAGCCAGGGACTACTGATACTGGAGAACCTGACGCACCGCGGTGCGGTGGGTGCAGATCCGTTGGCGGGTGATGGTGCCGGAATGCTGATTCAGATTCCCGATGCGTACTTGCGCAAGGTGCTGGTCAAGGAAAAAATCACTTTGCCCGCAGTGGGCGAATACGGCATCGGCATGTTGTTCCTGCCGCGCGATGCCAAGGCGCGTGCCGCGTGCGAAAAAATCATCGCCGACAAAATCAAGGCCGAAGGGCAGACGCTGCTGGGTTGGCGCGATGTGCCGGTGGACAACAGCAGCTTGGGCGAGAGCGTGAAAGCGGTCGAGCCGGTGGTGCGCCAAGTGTTGATCGGGCGCGGTAAAAAAACCGCAGACCAAGATGCTTTCGAACGCAAGTTATTCGTCATCCGCAAGACTGTCGAGCATGCGATTCGCGCGCTGCCAAAAAACCAAGGCAAGGGCTTCTACGTGCCCTCCATGTCTTCGCGCACGCTGGTTTATAAAGGCATGTTGCTGGCCAATCAGGTCGGCAAGTTTTTTCTCGATCTGCAAGACAAAGAGATGGTCAGCGCCTTCGCGCTGGTGCATCAACGTTTCTCCACCAACACATTCCCCACTTGGGATCTGGCGCACCCGTTCCGCATGATCGCGCACAACGGCGAGATCAACACGCTGCGCGGCAACGTCAACTGGATGGCGGCGCGCCAGGCGGCGATGTCATCCAAATTCCTTGGCAAAGACCTCGATAAATTGTGGCCGCTGATTGTTGAAGGCCAATCCGATTCCGCCTGTTTCGACAACGCGCTGGAGTTGCTGGTGGCGGGCGGTTATTCGCTGCCGCACGCGATGATGCTGCTGATCCCTGAAGCGTGGGCCGGCAATCCGCTGATGGATGAAGAGCGCCGCGCGTTCTACGAATACCATGCCGCGCTGATGGAGCCGTGGGACGGCCCCGCCGCCGTGGCGTTCACCGATGGTCGCATGATTGGTGCGACGCTGGATCGTAACGGTCTGCGCCCCGCGCGCTACCTTATCACCGACGACGACGTGGTGTTGATGGCTTCCGAGATGGGCGTGTTACCGATCCCGCAAAACAAGATCATCAAAAAGTGGCGTTTGCAGCCGGGCAAGATGTTCCTCATCGACATGCAAGCCGGACGCATCGTGGATGATGGCGAACTGAAACATCAACTCGCTACCGCCAAACCTTACGCCAAGTGGATTGAACAGTCGCGCTTCATTCTCGACGACCTGCCCGCAGTTGCGTCCAAGGTCACAGCGCAAGCCAGCCTGCTGGATGTGCAACAAGCCTTCGGCTACACGCAAGAAGACCTCAAGTTCGTTATGTTGCCGATGGCGACATCGGGCAAGGAAGCCATCGGCTCAATGGGCAACGACACCGCGCTGCCGGTGTTGTCGCCCAAGAGCAAGGTGCTGTACAACTACTTCAAGCAGTTGTTCGCGCAAGTGACCAATCCGCCTATCGACCCGATCCGCGAAGAGATTGTGATGTCGCTCACTTCCTTCATCGGTTCCAAACCGAACCTGCTCGGCGTGGATGAAACCAAACCCGCGCCGCGTCTGGAAGTGAATCAGCCAGTGTTGTCGCACGAAGATGCGGCCAAGTTACACAGCATCGACAAACTCACCAAGGGCAAATACAAATCCAAAGTGCTCGACCTCACCTATCCGGTAAAGAACGGCGCGGCAGGCTGCGAAGCCGCCATCAAGGCGCTGTGCGCTGCGGCGGACAAAGCGGTGGCAGGCGGATTCAACGTATTGATCTTGTCCGACCGTGCCACATCGGAAAAGCGCGTAGCGATTCCCGCGTTGCTGGCAACAGCGGCAGTACACCATCATCTGGTGCAAAAAGGTTCGCGCACCAACACCGGTCTGGTGGTCGAAACCGGTTCAGCGCGCGAAGTGCATCACTTCGCTTTGCTGGCCGGATACGGCGCGGAAGCGGTGTATCCGTGGCTGGCGTATGACAGCCTTGCCGCATTGGAATTGCCCGCCGAGCTGAGCGTGAAAGAAGCGCACAAACGCTTCACCAAGTCGATCAACAAAGGCCTGCTCAAGGTGATGTCCAAGATGGGCATTTCCACTTACCAATCGTATTGCGGATCGCAAATTTTTGAAGCCATCGGCCTCAACACCAATTTCATCGAAAAATATTTCCCCGGCACGGCCACGCAGATCGAAGGTATCGGCCTCAAGGAAGTGGCAGAAGAAGCGGTGCGCACGCACATCGCCGCCTTCGGCAACGATCCGGTACTGGCTAACATGCTGGATGCGGGCGGCGAATATGCCTGGCGCACACGCGGCGAAGAGCACACCTGGACACCGGATTCCATCGCCAAGCTGCAACACGCCACGCGCAACAACAACGCGGCGACCTACAAGGAATACGCCAAGCTCATCAACGACCAGACCCAGCGCCAGATGACTTTGCGCGGCCTGTTCGAGATCAAGCCGTTGGGCAAGTCAGTGTCGCTGGATGAAGTGGAATCGGCGAAAGACATCGTCAAACGTTTCGTAACTGGCGCGATGTCGCTGGGTTCGATTTCCACCGAGGCGCACACTACGCTGGCCATCGCCATGAACCGCATCGGCGGCAAGTCGAACACCGGCGAAGGCGGCGAAGATGCCAACCGCAACAAGACGCTGCACGGCGGCGAGAAGCTGTCCGAGATCATCGGCAAAAACCGCATCGAAGCCGACCACACCATGCTGGCGGGCGACTCGTTGCGTTCGCGCATCAAGCAAGTGGCCTCGGGTCGTTTCGGGGTTACGGCGGAATATTTGAGCAGCGCCGACCAGATTCAAATCAAGATGGCGCAGGGCGCGAAGCCCGGCGAAGGCGGCCAGTTGCCCGGCGGAAAAGTGTCGGAATACATCGGCAAGCTGCGTCATTCGGTGCCCGGTGTCGGCCTGATCTCGCCGCCGCCGCATCACGACATTTATTCCATCGAGGACTTGGCACAACTCATCCACGACCTGAAGAATTCCAATCCCTCCGCTTCCATTTCCGTGAAGCTGGTGTCGGAAGTCGGCGTGGGTACAGTGGCGGCGGGCGTGTCCAAAGCCAAGGCCGATCACATCGTGATTTCCGGCTACGACGGCGGCACTGGCGCATCGCCGTTGTCGTCGGTGAAGCATGCGGGTACGCCGTGGGAATTGGGCTTGGCTGAAGCGCAACAAACGCTGGTGCTGAACCAGTTGCGCGGCCGCATCGGCCTGCAAGTTGACGGTCAGTTGAAGACCGGACGTGACGTGCTGATCGGTGCATTGCTAGGCGCGGATGAATTCGGTTTCGCCACCGCACCGCTGGTGGTCGAAGGCTGCATCATGATGCGCAAGTGCCACCTCAACACCTGCCCGGTCGGCGTGGCCACACAAGACCCGGAACTCCGCCGCAAATTCACCGGACAACCGGAACACGTGGTGAACTATTTCTTCTTCGTCGCCGAAGAAGTGCGCGAGTTGATGGCGCAGATGGGCATCCGCAAGTTCGAGGATTTGATCGGACGCAGCGACTTGCTTGACACGCGTAAAGGCATCACGCACTGGAAAGCCAAGGGACTGGATTTCGGCAAAGTGTTCCATCAAGTTGACATGCCTATTAGCGTGGCGCGCCGTCAAGCTGAAGCGCAGGATCACGGTCTGGCGCAAGCGCTGGACAACGACCTCATCGCGCAATCCAAGGAAGCGCTGGATGCAAAACGTGTTGTGACGATTGAGACCACGATTCGCAACGTTAACCGCAGCGTTGGCACCATGCTGTCGCATGAAGTGGCGAAGCGCCACGGCAACGCAGGCTTGCCCGACGACACTATTCGCGTGAAGCTGGTCGGTACGGCGGGACAAAGTTTCGGCGCGTTCCTCGCACACGGTGTCACGCTGCAACTGGAAGGCGAAGGCAACGACTACGTGGGCAAAGGCCTGTGCGGCGGACGTATCATCGTCAAGCCGTCCGACGACAGCAAGCTGGTGGCGGAAGACAACATCGTGGTCGGCAACACCGTGTTGTACGGCGCGACAGCGGGTGAAGTTTTTTTCCGTGGCGTGGCGGGCGAACGCTTCGCCGTGCGCAACTCCGGCGCGATAGCAGTCGTCGAAGGCGTGGGCGATCACGGTTGCGAATACATGACTGGCGGCATGGTGGTGGTATTGGGTAAAACCGGACGCAACTTCGCGGCGGGCATGTCCGGCGGCGTAGCTTACGTGCTGGATGAAGACGGCACGTTCCCGCAGCGCTGCAACATGTCCATGGTGCAACTGGAAGCGATTCCAGAAGAAGCTGCGGCCAGCGAAGACGGCGAAGTGGAAAGCAAAGGCCGCGTGCATTTCAATCATCTGAACAAGGCGGATGAAGCGGCGCTGCGCGGCAAGATCGAGAAGCATCTGCGCTACACCGGCAGCGCGCGCGCCAGGCAGATTCTGGATAACTGGGGCGCTTACCTGCCCAAGTTCGTGAAGGTCATGCCGACCGAATATCGTCGTGCGTTGCTCGAAATCGCGGCGCAGCAGAAGGAGGCCGCATAATGGGCAAACCAACCGGATTCATGGAATTCCAGCGCGTCAGCGAAGGTTACGCGCCGGTCGAACAACGGGTAAAAGACTACGCCGAATTTGTCGCGCATCTGTCCGATGACCAGGCCAAACAGCAGGGCGCACGTTGTATGGATTGCGGCATCCCGTTCTGCAACAACGGCTGCCCGGTCAACAACATCATCCCCGACTGGAACGACTTGGTGTATCGCGGCAACTGGAAACAGGCGCTGGATGTGCTGCATTCCACCAACAACTTTCCCGAAGTCACCGGGCGCATCTGTCCCGCGCCGTGCGAAGCGGCTTGTACGCTGAACATCAACAACGACGCGGTAGGTATCAAATCCATCGAGCACGCAATCATCGACAAGGGCGGCGAAAACGGTTGGGTTGTGCCGCAAAAAGCTGCGAAAAAGACCGGCAAGAAAATCGCCGTGGTTGGTTCGGGCCCTGCAGGTTTGGCGGCAGCACAGCAACTGGCGCGCGCAGGACATGCCGTTACCGTGTTCGAGAAAAACAGCCGCATCGGCGGCTTGCTGCGCTACGGCATTCCCGACTTCAAACTGGACAAGCGTTTGATCGACTGGCGCATGGCGCAACTCGCCGCCGAAGGCGTGAAGTTCCAGACCAATACCTTCATCGGCAAAGAGCTGCCGGGCAAAGGCATCATCAACGATGCGAAAAAAATCATCAGCCCGAAACAATTGCAGAAAGATTTCGACGCGGTGATTTTGGCGGGCGGCGCAGAACAACCGCGCGATTTGCCCGTACCCGGACGCGAATTGAGTGGCGTGTTTTACGCGCTGGAATTTTTGATTCCGCAGAACAAGCAAGTGGCGGGCGATGCGAAGAATCCGATCAACGTTGCAGGCAAGCATGTCGTCGTCATCGGCGGCGGCGACACGGGTTCCGATTGCGTGGGCACGTCCAACCGCCACGGTGCAGCCTCCATCACGCAGATCGAAGTGATGCCGCGCGCGCCGGAGCAAGAGAACAAGCCGCAGACCTGGCCGTACTGGCCGCTCAAGTTGCGCACCTCCAGCTCGCACGAAGAAGGTTGCGCGCGCGACTGGGCGATTGCCACCAAGGAATTCGTCGGCGAGAACGGCGTGCTCAAGGCGATCAAAGCGGTGCGCGTCGAATTCAAGGACGGCAAGATGAGCGAAGTGGCGGGCAGCGAATTCGAACTGAAAGCCGACTTCGTGTTTCTGGCGATGGGCTTCACCAATCCGCTGGCGCAAGTGCTGGATGCGTTCGGTGTGGAAAAAGATGCGCGCGGCAACGTAAAAGCCACCACGGATGGAGCGGGCTGTTATCAGACCAGCGTGAAGAAAGTATTCGCGGCGGGCGATATGCGCAGAGGCCAATCGCTGGTGGTGTGGGCGATACGCGAAGGGCGGCAGGCAGCGCGTGCGGTGGATGAGTTTTTGATGGGTAGTTCGGTTTTACCAAGATAATTTTTATAAAAACAAAATCCACCACAGAGACACAGAGACACAGAGAAAGGCAACAACTGAAACCGATTCAATATTTCAACAGTACAAGTGAATATGAGTTTGGGTTTTTAGGTTTTGTTTTTCTCTGTGTCTCTGTGTCTCTGTGGTGAGGTTCTTCTGGGGGCTTCATGAATTTCAAAGTAAAAAACGACACTTTCCTGCGCGCCTTGTTGCGTGAGCCGACCGACTACACGCCGCTGTGGATGATGCGCCAGGCGGGTCGTTATTTGCCGGAATACTGCGAGACGCGCAAGCGCGCGGGCAGCTTCCTCAATTTGTGCAAAAGCCCGGACATGGCGACCGAAGTGACGTTGCAACCGCTGGAGCGTTTTCCATTGGATGCGGCGATTTTGTTCTCCGATATTCTCACCGTGCCCGATGCGATGGGTCTGGGTCTGTATTTCTCCGAAGGTGAAGGCCCTAAGTTCGAGCGTCCGCTGAACACCGAAGCGGCGATCAAAGCGTTGCGCGTGCCCGACATCGGCACCGATTTGAAATACGTGACCGATGCCGTGTCGCAAATTCGCAAAGCGCTGGACGGCAGCGTGCCGCTGATCGGTTTCTCCGGCAGCCCGTGGACATTGGCGTGTTACATGGTGGAAGGCGGCAGCAGCAGCGATTACGCCAAGGTGAAAACCTTGATGTACAAAGAGCCGAAGTTGATGCACCACATTCTGGAAGTGACTGCCGAGGCGGTGACGCAATATCTCAACGCGCAGATCGAAGCGGGCGCGCAAGCCGTGATGATTTTTGATTCCTGGGGCGGCGCGTTATCGCACGCGGCTTACCACGAGTTTTCGTTGGCTTACATGCAACGCATCGTGCAGGGCTTGAAGCACGAACACGACGGCGTAAAAGTTCCCAGCGTGGTGTTTACCAAAGGCGGCGGCTTGTGGATTGAGAGCATCGCCAATATCGGCTGCGATGCGATTGGTCTGGATTGGACCATGGACATCGGCGTGGCGCGGCAAAAGGTCGGCCATAAAGTTGCGCTGCAAGGCAACCTCGACCCGAATGTGTTGTTTGCCTCGCCGGAAGTCATTCACACCGAAGTGGAAAAAGTGCTTTCCAGTTACGGTTACGGCAGCGGCCACGTGTTTAACCTCGGTCACGGCATTTCGCAGTTCACCAACCCGGACAATGCCGCCGCGCTGGTGCAAGCAGTACACGAATTGAGCAGAAAATACCACTGATTCCAGGAATATTTTTTGCGCTTATAAACAGCTTGCTTTTTTGCGAAAGGCCACGGATTGTTTCTCCCGTGGCCTTTTTTAGTTTGCGCGTAAGTTATTGTTTTTAAATAGTGCAATGAGCTGTCTAGAATTTGGGCGAAAGAAAAAAACCGTATATACCATTAGGAGTTAGCGCATTTGTTGGGTAGTTGCCCACATAGTTATCCACAGGATATGTGCATAAGAATAAATCCCTAATAACTTCAAGTGTATTGGCATAATTTCACAGAAATAACCGGAGAGATTTTTCATAACATGCCCATCATTCGCGTCGCGCTGGACGTGCCTTTGTCAACACTCTTCGACTATGTAGTCGAGGAAAATACCGAGGTAATTTTCGGTCAGCGCGTGCTCGTCCCGTTCGGGCGCAAACAAGTGCTGGGCGTGGTCATGGAACGGGCCGAACAGTCCGATTTATCTGCCGCGCGCCTCAAAGCGGTGACGCAAGTGCTGGACGATGTGCCGCCGTTGCCGCAAGAGATGCTCACCCTGCTGCGCTTTTGCAGCGACTACTACCACCATCCTTTGGGCATGACCGTGTTGTCTGCCTTGCCCGCACGCTTGCGCGATACCGAGCCGATCAAACTGAAGCAAGCGTTGGATTACACGCTGAGTGCCGCAGGCCGAGCGCTGGATATTGAAACGCTGCCCAAACGTCGAGTGGTGCAGCAGCGCATCTTGCAAGCCTTGCGTGAAGCGCCTATGAGCGGCGCGCAACTGCGCAGCCTGTCGCCCAGCGCGCCTGCCGCGCTCAAAGTTTTGCTGGAAGCGGGGTGGGTGGAGTTGGTAGATCGGTCACAAAACCCTCTCTCTAACTCTCTCCCGCAAGCGGGAGAGAGGACTGAAACGGCGCGCCATATTTTTAACGGTGCTCACACTCTCACTCCCGAACAACAACAAGCAGTAGATGCCGTCACCCAACAAACCGGCTACGCCTGCTTTTTGTTACACGGCATCACCGGCAGCGGCAAGACCGAAATCTATGTGCACCTGATGCACGAGATGTTGCAGCGCGGCGGACAGGTGCTGCTACTCGTTCCCGAGATCAATCTCACGCCGCAACTGGAGCACTATTTCCGCAGCCGTTTTCCCGATGTCGAACTGGTCAGCCTGCATAGCGGACTGGCCGATGGTGAGCGCGCACTCAACTGGCTCAAGGCGCAATCCGGTGCGGCGCGCATCGTGTTGGGCACGCGTCTTTCCGTGTTCACGCCGCTGCCGAAATTGAGTTTGATTCTGGTGGACGAAGAACACGATTCCTCGTTCAAACAACAGGACGGACTGCGCTATTCGGCGCGCGACGTGGCCATCTTCCGCGCCAACCAGCGCGGCGTGCCGATTGTGCTCGGCTCGGCCACGCCGTCGCTGGAAAGCTGGTTCAACGCCAAGAGCGGACGTTACCAATTGCTGCAACTGAAACAGCGCGCCGTGCAGCCCGCTACCTTGCCCGTCGTGCGCTGCATGGACATCAGCCAACTGCCGCTAGAGGAAGGCATGAGCCAGCCGCTGCTCGCCGCCATCGAAACGTGCCTGCAACGCCAAGAACAAAGCCTGATCTTCATCAACCGGCGCGGCTTTGCGCCGGTGCTGATGTGTACCTCGTGCGGCTGGCTGTCCGAGTGCAAACATTGCGCGGGCAAGCTCGTCCTGCACCAGAAAGACCGCAGCCTGCGCTGCCACCATTGCGGCGCGCAACAGCGCGTGCCGCATGCCTGCCCCACCTGCGGCGATGCCGACCTCAAGCCGGTCGGCTTCGGCACGCAGCGCTTGGAAGAATCGCTGCAAGCGCGCTTCCCGCAAGCCAGAATTCTGCGCGTGGATAGAGACAGCACGCGCAACAAAGGCGCATGGAATGCCATGCGCAAACAAATCCACGACGGCGCAGCCGACATCCTGATCGGCACGCAAATGCTGGCCAAAGGCCACGACTTTCCCAACCTCACTCTGGTCGGCGTGGTCAGCCCCGACGGCGCGCTATACAGCGCCGACTTCCGCGCCTCGGAAAAACTTTTCGCGCAACTCACCCAGGTCGGCGGACGCGCCGGACGCGCCGACAAAGCGGGCGAAGTCATCGTGCAAACCGCCTTCCCCAACCACCCGCTGTTTCAGGCATTGCGCGCGCACGACTACGAAATCTGGGCGCAAACCCTGCTCGCCGAACGCCAGATGGCCGGCTTCCCGCCCTACGTTTATCAAGCGCTGTTAAGCGCGGAAAGCCAACAAGAAAGCGACGCGTTCAACTTCCTCAAACAAGCGCGCAGCATGGCGCTGGAATTACACATGCCGGTCGAAGTGTACGGAGTCGTCCCCGCCGCCATGCCCCGCCGCGCCAACCACCATCGAGCGCAACTGCTGGTGCAGAGTGACAAACGCAAAGCGTTGGGGGAATTTTTGCGGGTGTGGAAGCCGGGGTTGGATGGGTTGCCTGCGGGTAAGTTGAGGTGGGTGCTGGATGTGGATCCGATGGAGTTTTGATGAGCGCCAATAATTTGCAGTTCATTCCCAAGCTGATTGACACGGTTTGTATTCGAGCGGGAGATGGTTCATCCGTCCAGATAGCAATAGGAACAATTCAAAGGATCGCCGCTCTCCGCTCGTATAACAACTACGACAATAGCCGCGACTGGATGGAAAAGTTGTCGAACGCGTATGTGGTGGCCTTGGCTACGCGCTCGGCAGATCAGTTGCTTATGCAGCACATTCAGAATGAACTAAATGCTCACTTTTTTATTGCCTGTCGTGACTGTAGAAATGCGAGTATTGGCCTTCCGATAATAAGAGAGAAGCTATTCCCGACTCTTAAACTACTCAGGGAACACGCCAATTCATTGATTCATCACCTTGACGATCCAGTGAATCGTGGCATCGCTGACTTAAATGTTGAAGGGGTCTTTGATTATTGTCATCATCTATTTCAGGACAATATTGACGCTCTCTTGAAAAGCCGGGGGTCTGAAAAGCCGGGGGTCACCCATTAGCCACCCCTGTCAATAGGGACGAAAAAATCACTGCGGTCGTCCCCGCCTTTTCTTTTCCTGCAATCCCGCGCCCGCAACCTCTGGCGTACTTGGTTCTCGAAGCCTGGCTGCGCCACAGCGCACCAGTCACCCATCAGGATCAAGGCATGCGCGATGTTTTGCGCTTACCCCTGGCGGCATTCGCCGCCCCAGAAAACCCTCTGTTCCCCATCGCGTCCAATTCACACGACCGCATGGCGGTCGCATAGATCTTTGGCTTCGCTTTGCGATCCAACCCCGGCTGGCTCGCGATGCGGACGCTGTGTTGCCTTGCTCGGGCGGGGCGGTGGCGGCGTGCAATCAAGTCTTTTGGTTGTGCCAACCCCGTGGCGGCACTGCCTCACCGCCCCATTGATCGTTAACTGAAAGCGCGCTTCACATCAAACGCCTCCCCTTTCTTCATCACGTGGTAGCAGGCGCGCGCCAGTTTGTGCGCCACCGCTTTGATGGCCACTACAGACAAGCTTTTCGCGCACTTTCTTTGGTAGAAGCGGGCGATGGCCGGATCGTAGCGCACCGCAAAGTGCGCGGCTTCCACAAAAGCCCACGCCAGAAATTTGTTGCCACATTTGGTATTGCCTTCACCTTTCTTTTTGCCGTTCGATTCGCGTCGGCTGCTCACCGTGCGCGCGTAAGACGCAAAGTTGCCCGGCCCTTTGAAGCGGGCGAGTTCTCCGGTTTCCAATGAGATGGTCAGCGCCAGCACTTCGCCGATGCCGCTGATGGTGCGCAGGGATTTGTACTCCGGCTTGAGTTTGCCTTTGGCGAGGATGGCTTTCTCCAGTAGCTCGATTTGTTTGTCCACGCAGTCCATCAGCGCGAGGTTGCTTTTGAGTGCCAATTTCTGTTCATCCAATAGTTCCAGCGCGTCGATGTCGGTGTCATGCCAGCGTTTGATCAGGTTGCCGCTGGCCTGTAGTGCCAGGTTGCGTGCCAGCAGGTTCTGGATGCTCAGAATCTGTGTGGTGCGGGTGTGCACCAGTTGGCTGCGTTTGCGCAGCAGGTCGCGCACGGCGCGTTCTTCGCGGGGGTAGATGTAGCCTTCCGGCAAAATCCCCAGCCGCAGCAGGTGCGCCAAGTGGCGCGCATCGCTGAAGTCTCCGCTGTACTTGAGGCCGTCATATTGTTTGACCGCTGCCGTGTTGACCAGATGCACAGTGTGTCCCGCATCCTGCAAGCCGTCCACCAGCCAATACCAGTTGTAGGTGGATTCCACCGCTACGCCTTTGATCGAGCCCCCGCATGACGCGAGCGCATCCAGGATGTCTGCCAATTTGTTGGGCAGGCGTTTCTGGTAGATCACCCGGTCACTCTCGTCGAGTACCACGAGCACGTTGTTGTTGGAATGCAAGTCTATCCCCGCGTATAGTTCCATTTCGGTCTCCTTGTTGTGGGTTGTGGTTTGAATCGCAATCCAAACGATACAACTTCTTCGGGGAGACCTCTCAGGCTAGATGTTTATCAAGTCTTGCATTACGACATTTCTATGCGCCAAGCAGTGGCAAATAAAATGCAATCGCGTGGAAACGCCCGTCAATAGGCGATCTACTTCATGCGTATGATGTAGATGCCCGTAAATAGGGCGTTGGCGTGAAGGTGGCATGAAAATCTTGAAGCCAAGTCTTGCATTGCAACACAAACCCCGCGCCCTCCTTACGTGATACCTCAGCCTTGATTTATACTGCGCACATGCCAACCCCAGCCGCCACCGCCGAATATTTGAAGCTGTCCGTCTCCGAGCGCATTCAGCTCGTCGAGGACATCTGGGATAGCATTGCCAACGAGGCATCAAATTCCGTGGAGTTGTCACAAGCCCAAAAAGCCGAGCTGCATCGCCGCCTTGCGGCACACCGCGCTGATCCTTCTTCCGCGATTCCGTGGGAACAAGTTCGATCCAAATTATTTTCGAATAAATCCTGATGCGGGTCTTGCTCCGTCCAGAGGCAGAGCGAGAACTTCTGGAGGCGCAGGCTTGGTACGAGTCCAAGGCATTGGGGCTTGGCTTTGAGTTTGCCCGTGCCGCTGACGCGGCAGTCTCCTCTGCGTTGCGCAATCCGTTTGGACATTTACGCATCGAAGATGAATTTCGCCGGGTGTTATTCCGCAAATTTCCCTACACGCTGATCTATTTACCAAACGCGGATGAGTTGCTTGTCGTTTCGTTTTTCCATCAGCATCGTGAACCGGGAACTTGGCTGGAGCGTTTAAACGGCTGAGCAGAAGGCTTGCTGCGTGGACAGAACGAATGGGTGACGGCGTAGCCGTCGGGAACCCATCGGCCTCCCCCTTGCGGGGACAAATAAGTGTCAACCAGCAATTTTCAACACCCCACCCCGTGAAGAAGCGCATGAATAGGCGATCTACGTTATGCGCTTGATGTAGATGCCCGTAAATAGGGCGTTGGCGTGAAGGTGATTGTATTGTCCGCGATGGCTACCCGCTTGTTCAAATAATTGGCGATGCTGGCGAATTCATCCACACCCAGATTCTCGGCACGCAACTGGGCGTTGATGCCGAGCTGCTCGAATTCGCTTTCGTTCAGATAAGGCTTGAGCGTGTTGCGCAGGGTTTTACGGCGTTGGCCGAAGGCGGATGACACGATTTGGGCGAATAACGTTTCGTTCTTCACCACGATTTTGTCGGCAGGAAGCGGGATCATGCGCACGATGGCGGAATCGACTTTGGGTGCGGGGCGGAACGATTGCGGCGGTACATCGAGCAATTTTTCCATGTAGAAACGGTATTGCAGCATCACCGACAAGCGCCCGTATGCCGGGGTGGAAGGTGCGGCGACCATGCGTTCCACCACTTCGTTCTGCAACATGAAATGCATGTCGGTGATGTGCGGCGCGTAAGCGGCAAAATGAAACAGTAGCGGCGAGGAAATGTTGTAGGGCAGGTTGCCGACGATGCGCAGCGGTGTGGGGAGTTCGGCCAGATCGAACTTCAGCGCGTCGCCTTCGTGGATGACGATCTTATCTTGCGGGTAGTCGGTTTTCAGGCGCGCAATGATGTCGCGGTCGATTTCTACCACGTGTAATTTGTTCAACTGTTTCAACAGCGGGCGCGTCAGTGCGCCCAATCCGGGGCCGATCTCGACCATGGTGTCGTTGGCTTCGGGGCGGATGGCGCGCACGATGTCGGCAATGATCTGTTCATCGACCAGAAAATTCTGGCCGAACATTTTTTTTGCTTTATGCATAAAAACAAAACCCACCACAGAGACACAGAGACACAGAGGACAAACCGGGAGAAAAGCTGAGTGATATTATTTTCATAGGTTGGCTGCTTTGGTTTGTTTTTCTCTGTGTCTCTGTGTCTCTGTGGTGAAAGTTTTTTCACACTCTGCCATTTCCACTGCGACCTTGATCGCCTCCAGCAGACTGCCCACATTGGCCTTGCCCGTGCCCGCCAGTTCCAGCGCGGTGCCGTGATCGACCGAGGTGCGGATGATGGGCATGCCCAGCGTGATGTTGACTCCCTCGCCGAAGCTGGCGTGCTTCAACACCGGCAGGCCTTGGTCGTGATACATGGTGAGTACAGCATCGCATTCCTTGAGGCGGTGCGCGGCGAACAAAGTGTCGGCTGGAATCGGCGCACTCACGTTGATGCCTTCGGCGCGCAACTTGTCCAGCAGCGGAATCATCACGTCGATTTCTTCGCGCCCCAGATGTCCGCCTTCGCCCGCGTGCGGATTGAGTCCGGCCACGAAAATTCTTGGCTGCGAAATGCCGAAGCGTTTTTGCAAATCGTTATGCAAAATGCGCAACACACTTTCCAACAACGGCGCGGTAATGGCATCGGCCACTTCGCGCAACGGCAGGTGCGTGGTCGCCAGCGCCACGCGCATGCCGCCGCCCGCCAACATCATCACCACTTGCGGTGTGTGCGTCAGTTCGGCGAGGAATTCGGTGTGTCCGGTGAACGGCATGCCCGCATCGTTGATGATGCCCTTGTGTACAGGCGCGGTGACCATGGCGGCGAATTCGCCGGACAAGCAACCTTGCGTGGCGCGGGTGAGCATGTTCAGCACATAGCGGCTGTTTGCGGCATCCAGCTGTCCGGCCACCACGGCAGTCTGCACGGGCAGGTGCAATACGTGTAGATGCCCGATTGGCGCGGCTTCGCAGCCGGTTTGATAATCGAGCAATGTGACTTGCAAGCCGAGTTGCGCTGCACGTTGTTGCAGCAGCGCCTTGTCGGCCAACACCACCAGCGGTTGGGAAAATGAGTGTTGCGCGAGTTGCAGGCAAAGGTCGGGACCGATACCCGCCGCTTCGCCCGAAGTGATGACCAGCGGTCGTTGCATTACTGTGCGGTTTCCCGGTATTCGATAAATGCCTGGTCGCGCAATTGGCGCAGCCAATCCTGGAACGCTTCGTCCGATTTGAACGAGCGGATGGACATGCGCGCGCGCTGGCGTTTTTGCTCCACGGTCACGTCGGTGTTGCGGCGTTCCATCACCTGGATCAGGTGCCAGCCGAAACCGGATTGCACCAAGCCGCTCACTTGGCCGATTTTCAGCGCGTCCATCGCGCCTTCAAATTCCGGCACGGTTTCGCCCGGCGACAACCAGCCCAGATCGCCGCCCTGCGGCGCGCTGCCGTCTTCGGAATGCAGCCTTGCCTGTTCGGCAAAATCCGCGCCTTTGTCGATGCGCGCTTTGATTTCCTGCAAACGGTTTTTGGCTTCGTTCTCGGACACCAGTTCGCTGGTTTTGATCAGGATGTGGCGCGCGTGGGTTTGCACGATCACCACCGGCGTGTCCTTGCTGCGCTTATCCAGCAGTTTGATGATGTGGAAACCGCTGGGGCTGCGCAAAATCTCGCTGACTTCGCCCGGCTTCATTTTCAGCAGCGGCTCGGAAAACAGCGGCGGCAAACGATCCGCCGGCCGCCAGCCGAGTTCGCCGCCATTCAGCGCGTCCTGCGCGTCGGAGAAGCCCGCCGCCACCTGCGCGAACGGCGCACCGCCGCGTAATTTGGCCAACGCCTGTTCGGCACGATTGCGGTAGGTTTGAATTTTTTCCGCACTGGCCTGTTCCGGCACCACCAGCAGAATGTGCGCGAGTTG
>JAGVNQ010000060.1 GCA_020053195.1 Sideroxydans sp. | reverse complement strand
GTGACTATCCGTGTTCATCCGTGGCTAACTAAGGTTTTAAACATGAATCTATTCGGATTTATCAGTGGTTTATGGCGCGGCTCTATTCGCCGCCAACTGGTGTTGGGGTTTGCGCTGTCGTCGCTGTTGCTGATGCTGGGCTTCGGCTATTTGATCCTCAAGCAGCAACGCGATGCGTTGTTTCAATCTTCCGAAGAACGGGCGACTTCGCTGGCGCACGCGCTGTCCATCAGCGGCACCTCGTGGGCGCTGGCCAACGATCTGGTCGGCTTGCAGGAAGTGGTGCAGGGGTTCGCCAATACCGCCGATCTGCAACGCGCCTATTTCCTCAATCCGCGCGGCGAGGTGTTGGCCTCCACCAACCCGGACGAAATCGGTTTTTTTGTGACGGATAAGGTGAGCCGCGACATGCTGGCCTCGACCGAGCGCGACCAGATCGTGCTGGCGAACAGCGGAAACCAGATTGTGATCGCTCATCCGGTGATGGCCGGAGGGCGCTATCTGGGCTGGGTGCGCGTGGAAATGTCGCGCGATACGGTGAATGCGAATCTGGCCGACCTCACCGCGATGTGGTTGCGGCTGTTGTTGTTCGCGGTGCTGGTGGTGACGCTGGTGGCGCTGGTGCTGGCGCGCAGACTGGCGCTGGGGTTGGATCACTTGATGCATGTCGCCGCCGCCGTCGAACGGGGAGAGGCAAAACAGCGCGCCGATGTCGGCAGGGTGGACGAAATCGGCGTGTTGGCGCGCCATTTGGACCACATGCTGGATGCGCTGGCGCGACAGCAAAATTTGTTGCGCGAGAGCGAATCCAAGTTCCGCTTTCTGGCCGACAATATCTCCGATGTGCTTTGGATCATGAACCTGGAAACAAAACACTGGATTTACATGAGCCCGTCGGCTGAAAAAATTCTGGGCTATACCGTAGATGAGGTCATGGCGCAGCCGATGGAAAAATTGTTGGTGGCGCAGTCGAACGCGGAGGTGCAAGAGCGGATTGCGGAGCGCAGTAAATTGTTTTTGGGCGACGGTGAGGGCGATCATATTTATACGGATGAGTTGGAACTGCGTTGCCGCGACGGCTCGACCGTGTGGACGGAAGTGACCACGCATTTTGCGCTGAACGACCATTTCGAATTGATCCTGCTGGGCGTGTCGCGTGACATCAGCGCACGCAGAAAAACGGAAGAACAGATACACCATCTGGCGTTTTACGACCCGCTGACGCAATTGCCCAACCGCCGCCTGTTGCAGGACCGCTTCAAGCTGGTGCTGTCCGCCTGCAAACGCAGCAACCTTTTTGCGGCGCTGATGTTTCTCGATCTGGACAACTTCAAGCCGCTCAACGACGAATACGGCCACGATGTGGGCGACATTCTGCTGGTGCAAGCGGCCAACCGCATTGTCGGCTGCGTGCGCGAAGTGGATACCGTGGCGCGGTTTGGCGGCGACGAGTTTGTGGTGATGCTGGGTGAGCTTGATAGCGACAGGAATGTATCTGCCAAGCAGGCTGGTGTGGTGGCAGAAAAAATTCGCCAGATTCTGGGCGAAACCTACCGCCTGACGGTGGTGCAGGAAGACACCGACCAGCCGCGCACCGTGGAACACCACTGCACCGCCAGCATCGGCGTGGTGTTGTTCAACAACCACGGCGCGAGCTACGAAGAGCTGCTCAAACAAGCCGACGATGCCATGTACCGCGCCAAAGCGGCGGGACGCAACCAGATTTGTTTTGCCGATAGCTGAATCAAAAAAACCTTTTTTCCCGCAGATTTCACAGATTCACGCAGATTTACGCCGATGATAATCTGCGCGAATCTGCGTAATCTGCGGGCAAAGGTTTTAAGGTTTAACCCCTTGAAATATCAATCCGCCGCCCCTACATGGGGTAGCGTCCTTTTTTTATCCACGGAGACAACATGACTGATACCACTACCGGCAACCGCGAAACCCTGGGCTTCCAGACCGAAGTGAAACAACTGCTGCAATTGATGATTCACTCGCTGTATTCCAACCGCGAAATTTTTCTGCGCGAACTGGTTTCCAACGCGTCCGATGCCTGCGACAAATTGCGTTTCGAGGGGCTGCATAACGCGGCGCTGTTCGAGAACGATTCCGAGCTGAACATCCGCATCGGTTTCGACAAAACCGCGCGCACGCTGACCATCAGCGACAACGGCATCGGCATGAGCCGCGACGAGGTCATCAATAATCTGGGCACGATCGCCAAGTCGGGCACGCGCGAATTTTTCTCGCGCCTGTCCGGCGACCAGCAGAAAGATGCCAGCCTGATAGGCCAGTTCGGCGTGGGTTTTTATTCCGCGTTTATCGTGGCCGACAAGGTGACAGTGGTCACGCGCCGTGGCGGTGAAAAATCCGATCAGGGTGTGCGTTGGGAATCCGACGGCGGCGGCGAATTTTCCATCGAGATGACCGAAAAATCCGCGCGCGGTACCGAGATCACGCTGCACTTGCGCGACGATCAGGACGACTTGCTGGCGGGTTACAAACTGCGCGAAATCGTGAAGAAATATTCCAACCACATCGTGCAGCCCATTCTGATGAAAAAGGAAGAATGGAAAGAAAATCAGTACGAGACGCTGGACGAGGACGAGACCGTCAACCAGGCTTCGGCGCTGTGGGCGAAACCGAAAAGCGAAATCAGCGAAGAGCAGTACAAGGAATTCTACAAACACGTCGGTCACGACTACGACGACCCGCTGGCGTGGAGCCACGCGCGCGTCGAAGGTCGGCAGGAATACACGCAGTTGCTGTACATCCCCAAACGCGCGCCGTTCGATATGTGGGACCGCAACGCGCGCCACGGCATCAAGCTGTATGTGCGCCGCGTGTTTATCATGGACGATGCCGAACAACTGATGCCGCTGTATCTGCGCTTCGTGCGCGGCGTGGTGGATTCCAGCGATTTGCCGCTGAACGTGTCGCGCGAAATTTTGCAGGAATCGAAAGACATTGAAGCCATCCGCAAAGGCTGCACCGGCAAAGTGCTGGGGCTGCTGACCGACATGGCGCAGAACGACGCGGAGAAATACGCCGGGTTCTGGGGCGAATTCGGCAAGGTGTTGAAAGAGGGCGTGGGCGAAGATATGCCCAACAAAGACAAGATCGCCGGCTTGCTGCGCTTCGCTTCGACCCATGCCGACACGGCGGAGGAAACCGTATCGCTGGCCGATTACATCGCGCGCATGAAAGACGGCCAGGAAAAAATTTATTACGTCACTGCCGAAACTTTCAACGCCGCCAAAAACAGCCCGCATCTGGAAGTGTTCCGCAAGAAAGGCATCGAAGTGCTGCTGATGTCCGACCGCGTGGATGAATGGGCGTTGAGCTACCTCACCGAGTTTGAAGGCAAGCCGCTGGCTTCGGTGGCCAAAGGCGGGTTGGATCTGGGTAAGCTGGAAGACGAAGCGGAAAAACAGGCACAGGAAAAACAGGCCGACGAGTTCAAGGAATTGACCGACAAGATCAAAACCAGTTTGGGCGAGCGCGTGAAAGAAGTGCGCGTAACGCACCGCCTCACCGATTCGCCCGCTTGTCTGGTGGCGGAAGAAAACGATATGA
Organism: Sideroxydans sp.; assembly: GCA_020053195.1. Lineage (GTDB taxonomy): Bacteria > Pseudomonadota > Gammaproteobacteria > Burkholderiales > Gallionellaceae > Sideroxyarcus. The sequence continues at coordinate 5,340 of JAGVNQ010000060.1, read as the reverse complement.
GCGCCAACCTCGCGCGCATGCTCAAAGCCGCCGGACAAAAAGCGCCCGCGTCGCAACCGATTCTGGAAATCAACCCGCAACACCCGGTGGTGCTGCGCTTGCGCGCGGAAGAGAAACGTTTCGACGACTGGGCGGCAGTGCTGTTCGACCAAGCCCTGCTGGCCGAAGGCGGGCAACTCGACGACCCTGCTACTTTCGTCAAACGGGTGAACCAGTTGATGCTGGAGTTGGGAAGCTGATTTTCAACAGGCAGCATGATGGGAAGCCAATAAATACGCCATTCTCCGTGATGTGATACGCGGAGATTGGCTATTGGTGCTCTTCTCCACGAGGTTGCTCTGAAAAAAACCTTGTTTGTTCGCAGATTACGCAGATTCACACAGATTAAACCCGGAAAATCTATTAGAGCCGAACCCGCTCCTTCCCCCTTGCAGGGGGAAGGTTGGGATGGGGGTAGAGTAGTGGAGTAGTAACGTTTCTACCCCCACCCTAACCCTCCCCCTGCATGGGGGAGGGGACATAAGGGCTGATGTTTTTTGGGGTTTAATCTTTTTAATCTGCGTAATCTGCGGGCAAAAAGGTTTTTTGTTTTTATCCGTGTCCCATCCGTGCAAATCCGTGGCCAAGCTGTTTTTAAAGTCTTCATGTAGTTGTCATATTTCCCGGCATGCTCTGTGCTAGAATGCGCGCCCTTCGATTTCAGTACAGGTAGTACACCATGTCCCGCGCTCTCCGCAACATCGCTATCATCGCCCACGTTGACCACGGCAAGACCACGCTGGTTGACCAATTACTGCGCCAGTCCGGCACCTTCCGCGCCAACCAGAAAATGGAAATCCGCGTGATGGATAACAACGATCTGGAAAAAGAGCGCGGCATCACCATTCTGGCGAAGAACACCGCCATCGAATACGAAGGCACACACATCAACATCGTTGATACACCGGGACACGCCGACTTCGGCGGCGAGGTGGAGCGCGTGCTGGGTATGGTGAACGGCGTGCTGCTGCTGGTGGATGCGGTGGAAGGCCCGATGCCGCAAACGCGCTTCGTGACCAAAAAAGCGCTGGCGCTGGGTCTGCATCCGATTGTGGTCATCAATAAAGTTGACCGTCCCGGTTCGCGTCCCGACTGGGTGCTGAACCAGACGTTCGATCTGTTCGACAAACTCGGTGCAACCGACGAACAACTCGACTTCCCGGTGATTTATGCTTCCGGCCTGAACGGCTGGGCTTGCATGGATTTGAAAGATGCGCCTTCCAACGGCGGCACTGCTGCCGACATGAAGCCGCTGTTCGACACCGTGCTCAAATTTGTGCCGACTCCTCCCGGCGATCCCGATGCGCCGCTGCAATTGCAACTGGCCGCGCTGGATTACTCCACCTTTACCGGACGCTTGGGTATCGGTCGCGTGCTGAACGGTCGTATTAAGCCCGGCCAGAACGTGGTGGTGATGAACCATGGCGACCAGGTCAGTTCCGGTCGTATCAACCAGGTGTTGGGCTTCCAGGGCTTGGAGCGCATTGCGGTGGAGAGCGCCGAAGCGGGCGACATCATCATCATTTCCGGTCTGGACGAGATCGGCATTGGTGTCACAATTTGCGACAGGGACAACCCTATCGGCTTGCCGATGCTGATGGTGGACGAGCCGACGCTGACCATGGACTTCATGGTGAACAGCTCGCCGCTGGCGGGTACCGAAGGCAAGTTCGTTTCCAGCCGCCAGATCCGTGACCGCCTCAATAAAGAATTGTTGACCAATGTGGCATTGAAAGTGGAAGACACGCAGGATGCCGACGTGTTCCGCGTCTCCGGTCGCGGTGAATTGCACCTGACTATCCTGCTGGAAACCATGCGCCGTGAAGGTTTCGAGATGGCCGTGGGTAAACCGCGTGTGGTTTACAAAGAAATCAACGGCGAAAAATGCGAGCCTTACGAGAATTTGAGTATCGACCTGGAAGATGATAACCAAGGCGCGATCATGGAAGAAATTGGTCGTCGTCGCGGCGAATTGACCAACATGGAATCTGACGGCCAAGGCCGTACCCGTTTGGAATACCACATTCCTGCACGCGGCCTGATCGGCTTCCAATCCGACTTCATGACCATGACACGCGGCACCGGCCTCATCAGTCACGTGTTCGACGACTACGGTCCGGTCAAAGCCGACTTGCCCGGTCGCCACAACGGCGTGCTGATTTCGGCGGAAGACGGCGAAGCCGTGGCTTACGCCTTGTGGAATCTGGAAGATCGCGGCCGCATGTTCGTGGTGCCCGGCGACAAGTTGTACGAAGGCATGATCATCGGTATCCACTCGCGCGACAACGACTTGGTCGTCAACCCGATCAAGGGCAAGAAGCTCACCAACGTGCGCGCTTCCGGTACCGACGAAGCAGTGCGTTTGACTACCGCTTTGAAGATGACTCTGGAATCGGCGGTGGAATTCATCGACGACGACGAGCTGGTGGAACTGACACCGAAGTCCATCCGTATCCGCAAACGTTACCTGAAAGAATTCGACCGCAAGAAGGCGATGCGCACGGCGGATTGATTCTGGCTGCAAGGTAATCAAAACAAGGGACACTTTGGTGTCCCTTGTTTTTTTGTGGTCGTTGTGGTTTTTGTCGGTGCGAATTTATTCGCACGAATTGAAAGTTATGTGCGAATGAATTCGCACCTACGCAATATCCGTCCTATCATTCGGATATGCCTGAAGACCCCCGTCAATCGGCGATCTACGCGATGCGATGCTTGTAGATGCCCGTATTTACTGGCTTGCGGGCAAGGTGTGTTTTAAAAATAGGGTTTGTCACGATAGGTCTATACTGTTCTGCAAGACCGCCAAAGAACGGCATAAAATATCGGCGGTCAGTGGTAAAGGAGGTAGAGATCATGAGCAATCCAACGATTCGTACCGCGCAATCCTGCGCCACCGACGCGCGTCTGGCGGTGCAGGAATTTCACGCGGCGGTAGCGCAGCCGGAGATGGCGCTGGTGATATTTTTCTGCTCCAGCGAATACGAGCTTGAAATAGTGGCGGCGGAAATCAACCGGCTGTTTGCCGGGGTGCAAGTGGTGGGCTGCACCACGGCAGGCGAAATCGGCCCCGCCGGTTATCGTTCGCACAGCCTGTCCGGGGTGAGTTTTGCGGCGGACAGTTGCGTGGCGGTCAGCGGGTTGCTGGAAAACCTGGCGCAATTTGAGATTGCCAGCGGGCGCGATTTCGCCCAATCGCTGTTGCAGCAACTCGAAAGCAAAACGCCGCACGCGGATGCCAAAAACACCTTCGCTTTACTGCTGATCGACGGCTTGTCCCGGCGCGAAGAGCCGGTGGCGCACGCTTTGCAGTTCGCCTTGGGCGATATTGTGCTGTTCGGCGGCTCGGCGGGCGACGACCTGAAATACGGCAAGACTTTTGTCTATCGCGACGGGAAATTTCATTCCGACAGCGCCGCGCTGGCGCTGATCCACACTTCCTTGCCTTTCAATATTTTCAAAACCCAGCATTTTGTAGCCACCGATGAGCGGCTGGTGGTGACCGAAACCGATACCGCCAACCGCATCGTCAAGGAAATTAACGGTTTGCCTGCCGCCGCTGAATATGCGCGGCTGCTGGGGGTGGAAATAGGAAAACTCGATGACGCGCATTTTGCCGCTTCGCCTGTGGTGGTGATGATAGACGGCACGGATTACGTGCGCTCCATCCAGAAAGCCAACGCCGACGGTAGCCTGACCTTTTTTTGCGCCATCGAAGAAGGCGTGGTGCTGCGGGTGGCGCATGGCGATGACATCGTGAAAAACCTGCAACAAACTTTCGACAAACTGCGCGCGCAAATCGGCGAGCCGCAACTGGTGATCGGCTGCGATTGTGTGTTGCGCAACAGGGAAGTGAGTCAGAGCGGATTGAAGGAGGTGGTCGGCGATATTTTTAAACGCAACCACACCATCGGTTTCAGCAGCTACGGCGAGCAGTTCCACGGCGTGCATGTTAACCAGACCCTGACCGGGATCGCTATCGGGAGCAACGATGACAAAAAATAATGCATTTCAGCCACGGATGAACACAGATGAAACACGGATAAACGACAGCTTATTCAGCACCTCCTTGCGCTTCAATGAAATGAGACATATCCATTGGGTATCACTTGGTTTTATCTGTGAATATCCGTGTTCATCCGTGGCTAATAAAGGATTTTAGGATGACAAAGCAAACTGCCCCCGACGTGCCAGCCTTGCAAGCCGAGATTGTGCGGCTGAACAAAATCAACCAGGCGCTGATGAACCGCGCCGAACGCAACGCCAGCATGCAGGGTTCGGATTTCAATTTGTTCCAGACCGCGATCACGCTGGAAGACAAGGTTCACCGCCGCACCAGCGAGTTGGAAGCAGCGCTGCGCGAGAACGAAAAAATCACCCGCGCCTTGCGCGAAAGCGAAAACCAGATCCGCCATCTGGCCTTCTATGACGCGCTGACGCAGCTCGCCAACCGCCGCCTGCTGACCGACCGTCTGGGGCTGGCGCTGGCCGCCAGCAATCGCAGCGGGCGATACGGCGCGCTGATGTATTTGGATCTGGATAATTTCAAACCGCTCAACGATTTGCACGGGCACGAAGCGGGCGATTTGTTGCTGATTGAAGTGGCGCATCGTCTCACCCGTTGCGTGCGTGCAGTGGATACCGTGGCGCGTGTTGGCGGCGACGAGTTCGTGGTGTTGGTGGGCGAGTTGAGCGAAGAGAAAGAACTGTCTGTCGCGCAGGCGCGAGTGATCGCCGAAAAAATCCGCACCGCGCTGTCCGAGCCGTATTTCCTGCAACGCGATTTTTGCCCGTTACCCGTTTTGGAGCAAAACAACCCCGCCCAATTTGCAGGACAGAATTTGTCGGAGGGCGATGCGGAAGTTAAGGTCGAACACCATTGCACGGCGAGCATAGGCGTGGTGCTGTTCAACAACCACGATGCCAGCCATGAAGACATTCTCAAATGGGCCGATAAATCGATGTATCAGGCGAAAGAAAGCGGGCGCAATTCGATCCGGTTTTTTGAGGGAAAAGAATAATTCAGTGAGGTAAACCCCCGGCTATGCCGGGGGACTCAAAGGGTTTGACAAATGCGGCGGTCGCCAAAAGCAAAGATGAAGTTCCACTGCATTATTCCCTCCCCCTTGCAGGGGGAGGGTTAGGGAGGGGGTAGAAATTGAAACTGTGCTCAGTCAATCGTTTGTACCCCCATCCCAGCCTTCTCCCTGAGAGGGGGAAGGAGCGAGGCTCAGCCGCCTTCAGGCGGCTCACGGTTTTATCGGCCCCTTTGAGGGGCTCACCCAATAAGCCTCCGGCTTTGCC
>JAGVNQ010000247.1 GCA_020053195.1 Sideroxydans sp. | reverse complement strand
CCGATACATCCGCTACGTCACATCCTCAATCGCCAACAAAATCAATTCCACCCCGCCCTCCTTGCCGCTGATACGCCGCGCATTCAACAGCATTTTGCGTTTGCCGATCACGGGGAATTCGTGTTCGACTTCAAAGCCGTCAAAAACTTTGTCGCGCGGCAAGATGGTTTCCAGCAGTTCGCGCAGTTTGGGAATGTTCCATTGGCGCTGGCCCAATTCGTAGATATGCCTGCCTATGGTGTCTGCCTCTTCGACCTTGAAATTTTGGTAAAACGTGCGGCTGGCGGAGACCACTTTCAGCGAGCCGTCCAGCACCAGCAGCGGCTCGCGCACGGTGTTGACAATGCTTTCGGCGTAGTCGCGCGCCTCCTGGATCGCGGCTTCGGCTTGCATGCGTTTGCTGATGTCGGTGAAGGTCAGCACCACGCCGTCGATCACGTTGTCCAGCGTGCGGTAGGGCTGGATACGGGTCAGATACCAGTCGCCGCTGACGGTGCGCATTTCACGTTCGCGCGGCACGAGAGAATCGAGCACGGCCTGCGCATCGGTCAGCAAATCATCGCCAACGATATTCGATTTGATGTCGCCCAGCGGCCTGCCCACATCCGATGCCACCAACCGATAAACGCGAATCGCCTCGCGCGTGAAACGTTTGATATTCAGCGCGTCGTTGAGGAAGATGGTGCCGACGTTGATGTTGTCGAGCAGGTTCTTCATGTCGTTCTGCATACCGGCCAGTTGCTCGATTTTGTTTTGCAACTCGGCATTCACCGTCACCAGCTCCTCATTCACCGATTGCAGTTCTTCCTTGGAGGTTTCCAATTCCTCGTTGGTGGATTGCAACTCCTCGTTGGTCGATTGCATTTCCTCGTTGGTGGATTTCAATTCCTCGTTCGAGGCTTGCTGTTCTTCGATGGTGGCATGCAGGTTTTCTTTGGTGTAAGACAGCTCGCGTTCCAGTTCCTCGATGCGCTGGACTTCGCGCGTTGGCGCAGCGCGTTTGCCGCGTGTCGGCTTGGCAGCAGCAGCTTCAACTTTTTCAATCTTGGCCGCCGACACCTCCTGAAAACTGACCAGCAGCAGCCCTTGACTTGCATCGGCGAACGGCAGCGGGCGCACACTAAAGCTCACACTGTGGAAATCGCCGCCGCTGCCGAAAGAAGCTTCGCGGCTCAGTGTGGGTTCGCCTTTTTCGGTGGCATTTTGAATGGCGCTGCGCAATTCCATTTGCAGACCTTCGCGCGCCATTTCGATCACGTTGAGACTGGCCTGTCCGGGCGCGGGGCGCAGGTATTTGCCGGTGTCGCCATGTACAAAAAGGATGTCGCCTTTCTGGTTGGTGACTACCGAAGCCGGGGCGTAAGACAGCAGCAGCGCGCGCCGGGTCAATTCGGCAAAGTCGGTTTCCTTGATCTTGGTTATCACCTCGTCCGTACCTTTCGTATTGTTGTCTTTGGTCCAGGATAATCCGCTGGACATCACGGCGCGGCGTGAGGCGACCGAGGGAATGGTTTGATAAAACTTCCATTTGCGGTTGAGCGGGGTGAACAGTTCGACGTGGTTGCCTATGCTCTCCGACGGCGACAGGAACAACACGCCGCCGGGTTTGAGCGCGTAGTGAAACGCCGGAAACACGCGGTTTTGCAACTCCGGCTCCAGATAGATCATCAGGTTGCGGCAACTGAGCAAATCCAGTTTGGTGAACGGCGGATCTTTGATTACGTTCTGGATGGCGAACACCACCATCTCGCGGATTTCTTTTTTAACACGGTAGCCCGCGTCGTCCTTGATGAAGAAGCGGCGCAGCCGTTCCGGCGTGACATCCTGTGCGATATTCGGCGGATAGATTCCGGCGCGTGCCACGGCGATGGCATCGTCGTCCAGATCGGTGCTGTAAATTTGTGTTTTGAATTCCTGATGTGTTTCATCCATCAACTCGCGCAGCAAGATGGCGATGGAAAACGCCTCCTCGCCCGTGGCGCAACCCGCCACCCACACGCGAAACACATAGTCTTCCGGCTTGTCTTTAAACAGCAGCGGCAGGATGTCGTGTTTCAACGCGACGAAAGCTTCCGGGTCGCGGAAAAAGCTGGTGACGTTAATCAGCAATTCCTTGAATAGCAACTGCACTTCCGCCGGATGTTCTTTCAAATAACGCGCATAAATTTCCGTATCGTCGAGGTTGTGCTGCGACATGCGCCGCTCGATGCGGCGACCGATGGTGGATTTTTTGTACAGCGAAAAATCGTGGCCGGTGCCGCTGCGCAACAACATCAAAATGCGGCTCATACCGTTGGCGCTGGCCGGTGTCGGCTGCGGCTGTTCCGGCTGCACACTCATGCGCTGCGCCGTGTTTAACAATTGCTGCGGCATTTTTTCCACCGGCAACACAAAGCTGGCATAACCCGCCTGAATCGCGCTGCTTGGCATGCCGTCGTATTTCGCCGTCAACGGGTCTTGCACCAGCGTGATGCCGCCCGCGCCCTGAATCGCGCGCAGCCCCAACGTGCCGTCGGTGCCCGTGCCGGAAAGCACAATGCCGACGGCGTGCTCGCCCTGATCTTCCGCCAGCGAACGCAGAAACGAGTCGATCACCATGCGCTGCCCGCGCGGCAGTTCCGGCGTGCTCAGTTGCAGCGAGCCGTGGAAAATCGCCATCTCGCGGTTGGGCGGCAGCGCATACACGCGGTTGGGCAACACCTTCATCTGGTCTTTGGCTTCGACCACCGGCATGGTCGTCGCGCGCTGCAAAATTTCGGTGAGCATGCTGTTGTGGTCGGGATCCAGATGCGATACCAGCACAAACGCCATGCCGGAATCGGGCGGCAAACTGCGGAAGAATTGCTCGAACGCCTCCAGCCCACCGGCGGATGCGCCAATGCCGACAATATTGAAACCGGGAGCAACTTCTTTTGTTGCGGATTTGGACTTCTTGACGATTTTGCCGGTAACCACGGAATCCCCTTTGCTCACGAGCGGTCTGTGAATGGTGGGATGCTACTACGAATCGTGAAATGCGCTGGATTAACTCGTTTTGAACACACTACCTTGCCCGCAAGCCAATAAATACGGGCATCTACATCAAGTGCATGGTGTAGAACGCCTATTGACGGGCGTTCCCGTGAGGTATGACTTTGAAAATAGTAAAACTTGACCGTCATAAACTATTTGTTTATTGTTCGAAAATGATAAAAAGCTTTGCCAATGCCGACGCGGAACAGTTGTATTTAACAGGCAAGTCGCGCCGGTTTCCGCCGGATATTCTCAAACGGGCGGCGATGCGTCTGACGCAATTGGAAGCAGCTACACGTATTGAAGATTTGAAGTTTCCGCCATCCAACCACTTGGAAGCACTGTCACATGACCGCGCCGGTCAATGGAGCATCCGTATCAACAACCAATGGCGTGTGTGCTTTCGTTTTGAGAATGGCGATGCACTCGACGTTGAAATCGTCGATTACCACTAGGAGAACATCATGGCAAAAAATGGACTACCCGCGATCCACCCTGGCGAATTTCTAAGCGAGACACTGGGCGAGCTGAATATTTCGCAAGCCGAATTCGCCCGCGTCATCGGCGTGTCGCCGATGCGTGTTTCGCACGTTATCAATGGCACACGCCCGGTAACGGCGGAACTCGCGCTGTTGTTCGGTCGCGCGTTCGATCAGTCGCCGCAATATTGGCTCAATCTGCAAGCGACTTATGATTTAAAGATGGCCGAGATCAGCCTCGGCAAATTACTGGCGGACGTGCACTCGTTGGCGCATGCGTGATTGATTTTTTTTAACCTATTTTTTGGATTTCAACATGCCTCTGCCTAAATCATTCAAATTCATCGCGCTGACTTTCATCGCCATCGTTATTGCCTTGTTCGCCGCCTATATCTGGGCAGCATTGCACTGGAGTTATTCCGATGGCGAGCGCGCCGGGTTCATGCAAAAACTTTCCAATAAAGGCTGGATTTGCAAAACTTGGGAAGGCGAACTATCGCTGGTTGCGCTGCCCGGCGCTGCACCGGAAAAATTCTTCTTCACCGTGCGCGAAGCTGCCGTGGCGGCACAAATCAACCTGTCCGTCGGTCAGCGCGTCGCGCTCACCTACGAACAACACAAAGGCTTGCCCACCACCTGTTTCGGCGAAACCGAATATTTCATCACCAGTGTCAAGGTGCTACAACCTTGATTGGCGCACACAGCATCAACCAAGCACGATTTCATATTGTTAACTAAGAGCACTTAAGCATGACCACCCACCACTACACCCTGACCATTTCCTGTCCCGACCGTTGCGGCATCATCGCCGCTGTTACCGGCTTTATCGCGCAGCACGGCGGTTTTATCGTCGAGGCGAGTTATCACACCGAGCAGGAGGCGCAGCGTTTTTTCATGCGCCAGGAGATTCGCGCGGATTCGTTGCCGTTTGATGCCGCCGAATTCCGCAGCCGTTTTGCGCCGCTGGCGGACGAATTCAACATGAGCTGGCAGTTGGCCGATTCGGCCATCAAGAAACGCTTGGTGGTGCTGGTGAGCAAGCAGGATCATTGTCTGAACGATTTGCTGCACCGCTGGCGCAGCGGCGAGTTGCAAGTCGAAATTCCCTGCGTGATTTCCAACCATGAAGATTTGCGCAGCTTCGTCGAATGGCATGGTATTCCGTATCTGCATGTGGATATGGCGGACAAGGTGGCGGCGTTTGAAAAGATCGCGGCGTTGTTCGAGCAGTATCGCGGCGACAGCATGGTGCTGGCGCGTTTCATGCAAATTATTCCGCCGTCGCTGTGCCAGCGTTTTCCGGGGCGCATCATCAATATCCACCACAGCTTTCTGCCGTCGTTCGTCGGTGCGAAGCCGTATCATCAGGCTTATCTGCGCGGCGTAAAGCTGATCGGCGCGACCTGCCATTACGTGACTGACGAGCTGGATGCGGGACCTATCATCGAACAGGATACGGTGCGCATCGACCACGGCGACACGGTGGACGATCTGGTGCGTTACGGACGCGACATCGAGAAAACCGTGCTGTCGCGCGGCCTGCGCTACCATGTGGAAGATCGCGTGCTGGTGTGCGGCAACAAGACGATTGTGTTTAGATAAAAATGAAATTCAAATTAGCCACGGATGGACACGGATGAAACACGGATACACCCAATGAGATTTGTTTATGCGTAGCAAATAATTGGGTTTGTGTTTTTTATCCGTGTTTCATCTGTGTCCATCCGTGGCTAAATAGTTTTTTGATTAAGTTGCGACACAGGAGATAGCCATGAACGCTCAAGATCGCGCACTGACCGAACAGAATAGCCTGTTTGACGGCATGGATTTTTCCTCGGTGGAATACATGCTGGAGCGCTGTTTGTTGCGCGATCTGGCGGCCGGGGAAACGCTGTTGCAACCGGAAGTGGCGAACCATCATCTGTATTTGATTCTGGATGGCGAGTTGAGCGTGCAGTTGGTCGGACAAAAAACGCTGCAACACACTGCGCTCGCTGCCGGGGAGTGCACTGGCGAGATTTCGATGGTGGATGGGCATAATCCCTCGGCGCTGGTGGTGGCGACCCAGCCCACGCGCGTGCTGGCTGTGCCGCACGACACGGTGTGGTCGCTGGTGGATCAATCGCACGAGGTCGCGCGCAATCTGTTGTCCATCATCGCCGGGCGCATGCGTCGCGACAATTCCGCCCTTATCAGTTCGCACAACAAACGTGCGTTATTCGAGCATCAGGCCACGGTCGATGCGCTGACCGGCGTGCATAACCGGCGCTGGATGAACGAAGCGTTTCCCCGAGTGTTGCAGCGTTGCGCGCACGATAAAGTGCCTTGCACTGTCATGGTGATCGACATTGATTTCTTCAAGCGGGTGAACGATACCCACGGGCAT
>JAGVNQ010000272.1 GCA_020053195.1 Sideroxydans sp. | reverse complement strand
GAGCAAGCTCGCTCCTACAGTGAAAATACGTCTAATGGATTATTTAGGTTCATGGCACGCGGTTAAATGAGAATCACACGAAGTGAGCGCCCTTGCCGAAGCGTTTCAGGCTTTCGCCCCTTCCCCTTCAAGGGGAAGGTTTAGGATGGGGATGGGGTTTCCCTTCACGCTTTACCCCATCCCCTCCCCAACCCTTCCCTTGAAGGGGAGGGAGTTGCCACCGGTTTCAATAGATTAACTCATCCGCAAGGCAGTAAATACGGGCTTCTGCATCAGGTACATGGTGTAGATCGCCTATTGGCGGGCATGTGCGTGGATGTTGCCGACTTGTCGGCTTTACACCCACGGCCTACCCCTTGCGTGTACTTCACGAGGAGTGCTCGCACCTTGCACGCGCGGTTTGCTTTGCTCGGGGCGAGCGGAATACATCCTCGTGATTTAGTCTTTATCTTTGCCTTTTCCACGATCGGCTTTGTTTTTCTTGCCATTGCCATTTCCGCGATCATCGTTCCGGCTTTCGTTGCTGCGACCTGTCTGACGATCACGTTCATGCTCCCGATAACGCGGAGCGTACTCGCGCTCGTACCAGTCGTCCTTCACAAAAAATACGCGCCTGTTGCAGGCATTGTATTCGCGGCAATGTTTACGCCAATGTTTGGCGTGACCCGGAGGCACGCGCAGATAGATTGGCGGGCGAACCGTCTGCGTGCGCATGATGATCATCGGCTGGGGGTAGATCACTTGCGGCTGCGGAAAATTGCCGATGTCGATTTGTCCGTAAAAACCGGGCTGACCGATACTGACCGAAACTCCCACATCGGCAGCGAATACCGGAGCGGCTGTTGTAGCAACCAGCGCTGCGGTAATTAGAAAACGTTTCATGTTGAACTCCCTAATTGGCCGCACCTGCAACAGGTAGTCGGCATTGAAGTATCTGGAATAAATTTCTACGTATTGAGCCGAACGGCCAAAGAATGGCTTAGTCGCAATTATGTTCTCGTGTCATAAAGCTTCTGTGCTTCAACGCACATTGGCGCAAGAAACCGGAATGATGGAGAAGGCGCTTGCCGACTATTCGTTGGGAAGCAGTTGCAGCGAACAGGACAGTACGCTGGCGATAAATTTATTGCCTGCGGGGGCGGGGGTATCGCTGGGCTTTGATTTGAAGCAACTCAGCGTGGCGAACACTTTCTGGACTTTTTGTTTGGTAGTTAATTCCCAGACCGCATCGAACTCCTCGGGCATAAAAAGTAGTTCGAGAATAATGCTTCTCTGGTTCGGCAATTCGTTGACAAACATGCGCCCCACCTCGCCGCTTCCTGTAGCTTTGGGGGTGACGCTGTATCCTGTTAAGCCGGAGGCCAACATGACTCTTGAAGCATCCACCGTGGCGTGCGCAGCAAGGTAGGCGACGATCTGGCTATCGAACTCATGGTCGGATTCAATCTTGATTCCGGGTTTGTTGGACGCGCCCAGAAATTCAAAATCGGTTGTCGGTTTGTTATCCACGATGGGGCGCGCGGAAGCGACTTTCACGCAGGAAAATCGCAGCGCCCGAGTGGACATCTGGCTCGTCACATCTTCGGCCACGCCCATGCTGTTGACCAGAAATGATTCAAGTTTCAGTTGCAGTATGACTTCAATCATTTGGATGGCCTATAGTGTGACGGGTTAAGCGGAATTTCACTTGGGGCGGTTGCTGCCCGCCACAATTTTGTATTCAAACAAGCGGCATTCAATCGCGCCGTTGTATAGCGGCGTGCGCTTGGACGGCGTGAGCCGCATCAATTTGACGATGCGTAAATCGGCGGTGAACAGGTAGGCGTTCCAGCCGCCGAATTTTTGTTTCAGCACGTTGCCCAGTTGCGGATATAACTCGGCCAGTTCGTCCTCGTCGCCCATACGTTCGCCGTAAGGCAGGTTAGCGATGAGGATGCCTTCTTGCTCGGGCGGCGAGGCTTCCAGCACGTTGCACTGTTTCAAATCCACGGTTTCGCGGATGCCCGCATCGAATAGATTCTGGTGCGCGGCTTTGAGCGCGTCGCCGTACAGGTCGCTGCCGTAGATGGGCAATTCGCATACGGGCTTCTGCGCGGCGATGGCGGCTTCGCGCATCCCGTTCCACAATTTGGCATCGAAGTTTTTCAATTTCTGAAATGCGAAATCGCGGGCTATGCCGGGCTGGATGTTGAGCGACATTTGCGCCGCTTCGATCAGAAAAGTGCCGCTGCCGCACATCGGATCAAACAGCGGAATGCCCGGCTTCCAGCCCGCCATTTTCAAAATTCCGGCAGCCAGATTTTCGCGCAGCGGCGCGATGTTGGTGTGGGTGCGCACGCCGCGTTTGTATAACGCGTCGCCGGAGGTATCCAGATACATGGTGAATTTTTCGCCCTCGAAGAAGGCGTGGATACGCATGTCCGGGTCGAGCTTGGCCACGCTGGGGCGCGCGTTTTTCTCGGCGCGGAATTTGTCGCACACCGCGTCCTTGATTTTGAGCGTGATGAATTCCAGACTTTTCAGCGGACAACGGATGGCGGTGACTTTGACCAGAATGGTGTCGTTCACATCGAACCAGCGCGACCACGCCAGATCGAACACGGTCTTGTACACATCCTGCTCGTCGCGGAAATAGGTGGCCTCTTTTACGCGCCACAAAATGCGCGAGGCGAGACGACTTTGCAAATTGGCGCGATAACACAGCGCCCAATCTCCGGCGAAGGCCACACCGCCTTCGGTAGTGCGAATGTCGGCTGCGCCGAATGAGGCGAGCTCATCGGCGAGAAGTTTTTCCAGTCCGCGCGGACAGGGGGCGAAGAAATCAGACATATTAGAAGGGCTTCACGACAACAAGAATAACAACTGCGATCAACACCAGTACCGGCACTTCGTTGAAGAAACGAAACCACACATGGCTGCGCGAGTTGCGGTCGGCGGCGAATTCTTTCACCAGATGACCGCAATAAAAATGATAGACAACCAGCCCGGCTACCAGCGTGGTCTTGGCGTGCAGCCAAGCGCCGCTGAAGCCGAATCCCAGCCACAGCCACAAGCCGGTGATGACCGCCAATGCGCCTATCGGCGTGACAAAGCGATACAGTTTGCGCTCCATCAATTTCAACCGTTCGCGCACCACCTGCTCTTGCGCCATCGCGTGATTGACGAAAATGCGCGGCAGATAAAACAGTCCGGCGAACCAGCTGATTACGAAAAAGATGTGAAAAGCTTTGAGCCACAACATGAATCAATCCTCAAATTTAAAGCTTTTGTAGGGGCGAATTTATTCGCCCGAATGTCCAACCACGGGCGAATGAATTCGCCCCTACAACTACCGTGAAAGCCTGCGCCTGAACAATACCAGCGCCACATAAAACGCGACCAACGCATATCCCAGCAACACGCCGATGTGCAACAAAGCCTGCGGCGGAATCGCGCCGTTCATCAATGGCCGCGCCAGTTCGATGGCATGCGTCAACGGCAAAACACTGGCGACGATCTGAAAGCCTTGCGGCAACTGGCTGACCGGAAAAAACACGCCGCATAGTAGCATCATCGGGGTGACGACCAGCGTGAAGTAGTACATGAAAAAGTCATACGCCGGAGCCAACGCGGTCATGATGAGGCCGATGGCGGCGAAGGCCAAACCGATCAGCAGCGCCAGCGGAATCATCCACAGCGACATCAGCGAATGCGACAGGCCGAGTATCCAGATCACCACCAGCACCGCCGCGCCCGACATCAAACTCTTGGTGGCCGCCCACAGGATTTCCGACAAGACCACATCGTCCAGCGACACCGGCGTATTCAGAATCGCCTCCCACGTGCGCTGCTCGTGCATGCGCGCGAAGCCGGAATACAGCGCCTCGAAACTGGCGCTGTTCATGGTGCTGTAACACACCGTGCCCGCCGCGAGGAACGCCATGTACGACATGCCGCCCATCTCCGGCAACAAGCTGCCCAAGCCGTAACCTAAGCCCAGCATATAAATCACCGGGTCGGCCAGATGGCCGAGAATAGACGGCGCGGCGATCTTCTTCCACACCAGCCAATGCCTGCGCCAGATGGGAAAGAAGCGCAAACTCAAACGCGGTAAAGCAAAGTAGTGATTACTCATTTCGATCTATCCTGTTCCACAGCGGCAATCGCATCATCCGGTTTGACCACGCCGACACCGCGCGCATACACGCAGCCTTTCGACGAGCCCTGCGCCACGATGCGCTCGCCTTTGTGGAAGGTGTGCTTCATGTAAAAATATTTCTCGTCCCAATGCGTCACTTCCAGCTTCACCTCGTAACTTTCAAAAATGTTCAACGGCTTTTTGTAAGTCATGGTGTGTTCGGCGATAACCGGAATCCAGTTGCGTTTGAACATGGCTTTCAGCAAGCCGCTGCGCGCAAATACATCCACGCGATTGAGGTCGCAGATGGTCAGGTAGCGCCCATTGTTCATGTGGAAATTGATGTCGATGTCGTTGGGCAACACGCGCAATTTCAGCTCACTGGTGAAGTTGCCCGCCTCCAAGCGCGCGCAGAAAAACGAGCGGATGATGACGTAGAGCATGCGAAAGATCAGGTTCATTCGCTTACCTTTCACATACGTTTTCGCACCACAGCTTCTGGCAACTGCATGTAATTGCCCATGAAACCGCTATTTCACTCGTCGATAATGTCTGATAGCGACACCCTTCCCGCGTGAATTCTCAAAACCTACCTCGACAAGCGTATTTTCCGCTAGCAGCAAGAATCGCACACGCGAATTGTCATCTGCTTCAGCATTGGAGCATTGCATCAGTACTTGTTTATAACGTTTATGGGTATCTAATGGAGCGAGTGTTTCGCTATTTATCTTGCCCGTACCAAAATATCCCAAACTAGTGTGCGTAGCGCCAGTTTCATTATCAACATTATAGTTATAGGTCGATCCGCCACTATAGCGAAGTGTGCAATTTGTAACGTCTAATAACGGCTCTTGAGGCGTTTCACTTTGAATTGAGATTTGCGTAAATTCCCCATTACGTGCAATGACCGCTCTTCCTTTGTGTGGACTCATAGCTGTAGCCAAGCCATAAGTTGCTTTTTCTAGATTCCACTCACCCAACCAGTTTGCTTCCAAAATGTGGGTATTACTTTTTTCACCTTCAGGCACCCACTCATGCCGACCAATCCGAGTAAGCAAAAATACTTGCCAACGCGGATCTTGCTTCAGATAGCGGTTAATTTCAGCTTCTGATTGATCGATCATTTCAGTACTTGGCCTAACAATATTCAAACCAGAATATCGGTTGTTGCCACCTCCATAGAAAAGTTCACGCCCCCAAGTCATGTAACCCGGGACTTGTGATTGGCGATGTAATGAAAGACAGGCAAACGAATCAGTATTCCATACACTATGGCTGGGACTACGATAAAAAGTAAAGGCTCGCGGATAGTCAGTAACATGCACTCTTGGGAACTCGATGCCATTACCAATACAAGTTTGAAGGGCTGGAGAAAAACCAATTTCCGTCAATCGACGTTCGGCTGCATCTCTTCTGGAAAGATTGTTATCGCAGGTATTCTCGATAACACTGCGATCAAATGCTGGCGTGGTATCGCACTGACGTAAGATAACCTCTGCCACCTTATCGCCTTTGCGCATTGCATTCATCATCACTGGAAGCCAAGCACGATTAAACGCGAGGAAGATTCGCTCGTATTCTGCGGTTCTTCTATATATATCATTGACGCAAGTCTCTGTCTCAACATGCGCCTGTTGTGCTTCTTTTTCGCGTCGCCTGATTTCTTTGGCACTGGGTGGCTTAACCATATCAACTGCTACATAATCTTCGCCTTCCGTGCCGCAGAAATCCGTATCACCAATTTCCGCTCGGTTGGGCACTAAAGCGACATCATTGCGTAGCTGCCACACGTCAATAAAGTCCCGCGCATCTACTACTGGCTTGAATATAGGTTCGTTGTCGGCACAAAACGAATATGCCGAACTGAACAGAAAGCAGCACGCCAAAATATGACGTATCGTGGATTGCATCATTGTTGCACTAAAAGCACTGTATTTGCCGATGGTTGGTATATACATTTTTCCTTTTCCTTTCGCATTTCGTATGTGGCTGGACATCATTCTCGCATCTCCCTACCCGTCAACTTCAGGAACACGTCTTCCAGATTCGCCGGTCTATGCACATAGCGCAGTTCGCTTTGCGCTTGCAGATGCGCGACTAGCGGTTGCGCATTTTGCAAGTAGCAGAACACCGACTCGCCGCTGACTTCGAAGCGTTGCGAAAATTTTGCGGCATGTTCGCTCGCCCACTGCGCGGAGGTTTCGCCGAACACTTCCACCACTTGCGGTTCGATGTTTTGTTCGAT
The DNA here is from genome assembly GCA_020053195.1 of Sideroxydans sp. Taxonomy (GTDB): domain Bacteria; phylum Pseudomonadota; class Gammaproteobacteria; order Burkholderiales; family Gallionellaceae; genus Sideroxyarcus. The sequence continues at coordinate 8,468 of JAGVNQ010000272.1, read as the reverse complement.
TAATTCGCGCGGTGAACCCTGGCTGATGAGTTTGCCGTTGTCCAACACGGCGAGTCTATGACACAGGCGCTCGGCTTCGTCCATGAAGTGGGTGGTGAGCAGCAGCGTTTTGCCCTGTTGCGTCAGTTCGCGCAGGCGCTGCCAGATCAGGTGGCGCGCTTGCGGGTCGAGGCCGGTGGTCGGCTCGTCGAGAAAAATCACATCGGGGTCGTTGACCAAGGCGCGCGCCAAGGTCAGGCGGCGCTTCATGCCGCCGGACAGTGTGGGCACTTTCGCGTCGCGTTTGTGGGTGAGGCTGGCGAATTCCAGCAGCGACGGGATGCGCGCTTTGATCTCGCTGTCCTGCATGCCGAAGTAGCGCCCATACACCAGCAGGTTTTCCGCCACGGTGAAATCGGGGTCGAGGTTGTCCATCTGCGGCACCACGCCGACGCGGATGCGCGCTTCGCGTGCGGCTTGCGGCACGGGCAAGTCGAGCAAAGTGGCCGTGCCTGCATCGGGCGCAATCAGCCCCAGCAAGATGCGCAAGGTGGTGGTTTTGCCCGCGCCGTTGGGGCCGAGCAGGCCGAAGCATTCGCCTTTGTTGATGGAGAGGTCGAGGCCGTCCACCACACGGTTTCCGCTGTAGGATTTTTGCAGGCCTGTGGCTTTGATGACGGGCTGCATTTAAAACCTTTCACCACAGAGACACAGAGACACAGAGAAAGGCAAACCCAGAAGCCAAATTTCACAAAAACCATTCCAAGCTTTTTGCATTTGTTTTTCTCTGTGTCTCTGTGCCTCTGTGGTGAGATTTTGATTTTTAGAATTCACAACTCAACTCCATTGAAATGCTTTTTCACAATATCGCGCAACTGCGTCAGTCGTCCGTGAAAAAAATGTTCGGCTTGCGGCAGTACCACGATGGGCAGGTGCTGCGGGCGCGCCCAATCCAGCGCATCGGCCAGCGGCACGACATCGTCGTGTTCGCCGTGAATGACTAGTGTGTCGGGCGATACGGCGGGCATGGCGAATCTTCCAACAGCGGGTGCGGCCAGCACCAGATGTTGCGGCTTCAGTTGCTGCGCGGCACGCGCGGCGACGTAGCCGCCGAACGAGAAACCGGAAAGCAGTAGCGGCAATTCTTCGCCGAACTGCTCCTGCGCATATCGCGCGACGGCAATCATGTCCTGCTCTTCGCCGTCGCCGCCGGTGAATTCGCCTTCACTATTTCCCACGCCGCGAAAATTGAAACGGAAGGCGACACAGCCCAACTCGGCAAAAGTCTTGGCCAGCGTCACCGCGACTTTGTTGTCCATGTTGCCCCCCATGGTGGGCAGCGGGTGCGCCACGACGGCGATGCCGCAGGCAATCTCGTTCGGCTGATGCACCAGCCCTTCGATATTTCCGGCAGCACCGACAATGGAAAATTTTTGCAGCGTTATCGCCATCAGATTTTTAAACGCTCGACCACTTTGCCGTTCTTCAAATGCGATTCGATGATCTCGTCCAGATCGCTTTCATCGACGAAGGTGTACCACACCGCCTCGGGATAAACCACCAGCACCGGGCCTTCGTCGCAGCGATCCAGACAGCCTGCCGAGTTGATGCGGATTTTGTTTTGGTGGGTGGAAAGTCCCAGCGCTTTGACTTTGTTCTTCACGTAGTCGCGGGCTTTTTGCGCGCCGTGGTTGTTGCAGCAATCGCCGCCGTCCTCGCGCTGGTTGGTGCAGAAAAATACATGCTTGTCGAAATAACTCATTACTCGTCTCCCATTCAATTATTCAAAAACAAAAATCAGCCACAGAGAACACAGAGTACACAGAGAAATACGTGGTGCATCCACATTTCGCTGGTTCTCCCAAAAGTAAAATCACTCGCATAATTTGACAGTTTAATTTTGCGAATTGGACAATAAGTCCCCAATCCCTGCACTAGTCGCACTTTCTCTGTGATCTCTGCGTACTCTGTGGCAAATTGTTTTTCATTGATTATAAACGTCTGCTCGACCAAACCAGATACACGCCGAACAACAGCGGAAACATCACCGATACCATTTGCGACATGCCGTTGTAGTTGCGCAGATGTCCGATGCGCCACTGGTACAAGCGCATCGCGGCGGAGGGTGTGCCGGTGTCGGTCAACCATGCCAGAACCAGATAAGCGAACGCGACTGCCGCCGCCATCCATAACAAGTGCGGTGCGCGTATGCGGCTGATGCCCCACATCAGCAACATACCGACGACGATGCCCAGCATCGCTTCGCTGTTGAGCCACAACAGCAGCGCCCACGATTTGAGCAGCACCGCCGCCGCGATGAACTTGACCAGCGCGACCACGCACAAAATCAGCAGCAAAGCGAACACCGCATGGCGGCGCTCACGCAACAGGGTTTGCAGCAGCAGGCCGATCATCAGCAGATTCAAGGCCACGGCAACGCTAGCCCAGAAGTCGAACGGCTCTTGCGGCATGGCGGCGAAGATGCGGTGCGCGGCTTCGGTGATGAACACGTTGCCCAGCATGGGCAGCGAGGGATTGATTTGCGCGAACATCCACAGCAACACCAGCGCCAAACCGAAATCCACGCCGTCGCCGCGCTGGAACATCTCAATGCGCTGTTGCGTGACGCGCGCGAACCAGACACGCGGCATGATGGACAGCGCCGCCAGTGCCCCGACCATTGCGCCTATGCCATTGCTCACGATGTCCGCGTTGGAACTGGTACGGTGGGGCAGATACATTTGCAGATATTCGAGCGCCACGGAAAGCAGCACTGCCAGCAATGTGGCAAACAACAGACTGCGCGCGGAACCGGTATAGCTGCGCAAGGTCAGCGCCAGCAAAAATCCCAGCGGCAGATAGGCGAAAAAGTTGCTGAGCGCATCGAAGGAATTGTAGGTCTGCCCCAAAGGCGACGCGAGCACCGCCCAGAATTCCAGACCCATCTCCTGCCATCCGGCGAACGGCGACAGGCTGGCGTATAAGATCAGCAGCAGATATGCCGCCAACAAATATCGGCGCAGCAGAGTACGATGCGGGAGGTCGGGGGGTGCGCTCATCGCGCCAATCCTGATATAACTGCTAGCGTCATTGTGGTTGACTAGACTGCACGGGTAAGAAAGAATGCTTACCGTAGCATATAAAAATAATGAATTAGTTTTGCTTTGGGGAAATTATGTCACAACTACACTGGTCGAATGACCTCGATACCGGAATCGTGGTCATCGACAAACAACACCGCCGCATTGTCGATTACATCAACGAATTGAGCGCCGCGCACGACAAGGGTGATGCCTCCGTCACGAGCCACGTATTGAACGAGTTGGTCGAATACACCCTGTCCCATTTCAGTTTTGAAGAAGAGTTGCAGGAAAAAGCCAACTACCCTTTCCTTAAAGCGCATAAACGCGTGCACGAAATCTTTACCCGCCGCGTCGCCGAAATGCAAAAACGCGCGGCCAACGGCGAAGATGTCACCGACGAAGTTTTGTCCATGCTGAAAATCTGGCTGATTAACCACATCAAAGGCGACGATGCGGACTACGTCCAGAGCGTCAAAAACACGCCGGGGCTGGAAGAGCCAGAAGAAAAATCCGGCAGCTGGCTGGGCAACAGCCTGAAAAAATTCTTCCGCTGAAATTCAAGCGCACTACGCTCCGCCTAAAATAAATCTCCCGTCGTTCCCTGTCGCTGCTTGGCGATGATCTCAGGCAGCCGCTGGGGCGCGGTAATGCGCAATTGTTTGTTCACGTTATACACGCCGAACACCACCGTGATCGCGCTTTCCGCCACGCCAAACTCCTCCGCCAGAAACGTCACCAGATGCGCCGTCGCTTTGCCGCGCACCGGATTTTCGGCGACATGAATCTCCAATTGCTTGCCGATCACCTTGCCGATTTTGGTCTTGTTGGCACGCGGCCTGCCGAGGATATTCAGCACCAGCGTGTCGCCTTCCCAATAACAGAATGAAGCCATACTCTTCTCTTAATCAAACTCAAATAATTCATCGGACCGTCATTCCCGCGAAAGCGGGAATCCAGCGGGTTTGTTCAATATGCTTTTAGGATTTGCTCTTGCTGCGCAAGAGATAATTTTTAGGCTGGATTCCCGCTTTCGCGGGAATGGCAAGCGCTAGAATTTTTCATACGGCATCAAATAACGCCACTGGCCCAGCGGCAATTTGGACAGTGCCAAGCGCCCGATGCGCAGCCGTTTGATCGCCAGCACCTGCAACCCGACGCTGTTGCAGACATGTGCAATCTGTCCCGGCAACAGTCCTTTGAGCGCAAAGCGCAAATGCGTTTCGTTCTGCCAACTGACCTTGGTCGGTGGCAGCACCTTGCCGTTAAAATTCAGACCGTGATTGAGCAACTTGAGCCCGTCGGCGACCAGCTCACCCGCCACCTGCACCACATATTCCTGCTCGACGGTCGCGGCTTCATCGCCCAGTTTGCGCGACACTCGGTAGTCCTGAGTGAATACCGCCAAGCCGCTGGCCTGCTTCTCCAGCGGCAAGCATGGCGTGAGGCGCACAAAATGTTGCTTGAGAATGCGGATGCGGGAATGGTCGTCGGATGCGCGCGTGGCGGCACAAATCAGTTGCGGAACGGTATCGGTATTCATCTCCGCATCCTGCGGCTGGTGAAACAAAATCGTCACCGGCGCAAGCGGAACCAACGTCGCGTCGGGATGCAACTCCACCTGCTGCTCCGCCACCATGAACTGCGGCTCTTCCACTACCACGCCATCCACCGACACCCAACCGCCCGCGATATACAACTCCGCCTCACGGCGTGAGCAGGAGACCAGGGCGGCAAGGCGTTTGGCGAGGCGGATGGGTTCGGTCATGGGATGGGGGTCTTTAAAACAAGGAGCGCATTGTAAACGCTACATCAACAAAACATCTGTTTGCTCTGAGCTCTTCGATAGACTCTGGACAGGCTTGTTGTGGCACGAACGAATTCGCAGTTTCACTTATCTCGCAATCATCACCCGCGCTTCCATCCCGCCCTGTTCCCGCGCCAGCAGTTCCACTTTCCAGCCGTTGGCTTCGGCCAGTTGGCGCGCGATGGCGAGGCCGAGGCCGCTGCCGCCGGTGGTTTGGCTGCGCGAGGTTTCCACGCGGTAAAACGGGCGGAAGACGTTTTCCAGTTCTTGCGGCGGGATGCCTTTTCCTTGATCCAAAATGTGAATCATGGTTTTGCTTTCGGACATTTCCAGTTTGAGTTCGACGGGTTTTCCGTCGCCGTAACGCACGGCGTTGCCCAGCAGGTTGTCCAATATCCTGCGCAGCGACATTGCGCCCGCCGTGATTTTCGCTTCTCCCCGCGCTTGCCATACAACTTGTGCGCCGCCGCTTCTTGCGTTGTCGGCCAGTTCGTCCAGCAATGCATTGAGGTCAATGTTTTGCGCGGTTTCTTTTTGCAGATCGCGGCTCAGCGACAGAAATTCGCCGATCAGCCGGTTCATGTCTTCCACATCGTGTTGCAAGCGCGCCAGCAGTTTTGGATCGGTATTGTCGGGCAGCATTTCGATGGCGAGACGCATACGCGCCAGCGGGGTGCGCAAGTCATGCGAGATGCCCGCCAGCAGGGTGGTGCGGTTGGCGAGTAATTCGCGCACTTGCAGCGCCATCTGGTTGAAGGTGTGGGCGAGGCTGGACAGTTCTCTGATGCCGGTTTCGGGCAGCGCTTCGGGGATGTTGCCTTGGCCGATGCGCTCGGCGGCATGGCTAAACAAAGCCAGCGGTTTGCTGATGCGCCGCGCCAGAATCAACGCGGTGAGCAGACTCAAAATAATCGTGGCGGCGAACGCCAGCAGCAACATTCTGAACGGGTCCATATCGAGGCGCTCTTTGGGAAAGCCGATGCGGATCAGTTTGCCGCCGGTGTGGATTTCCGCCCAGATCCAGGTGGTGTCGAAGTGGGTCACCTTGGTGGTCACGTTTTCGCCCAGTCGCGCCGACAGCGCGCGATCAAGATGGGATAAATACGGTAGAAACACGTCGCGCGGCGGTAAAACCGGCGCATCTGCCAGCAGCATAAACTGATGCTGGTTGGCCAGTTCCAGCTCAAAATCCTGACGCGTTTCGGGTGGCAGTTCCACCCAGGTTTGCGCGGACAACACCAGCAGCGCGGCCAGGTCGTCGGCGGAGCGTTTTGCCATGGGCAGCATCAGGTAATACACCGTGGCCGCGATAAAACACAATTGCAGAATCAGTAACGAAGCGCCCACCGTGAGCGCGGTGCTGCCAAAAAGCGAGCGGGATTTTTTTGCGCGGGACATGCTCAGGCGGCCACGTCCGGCGCAAACAAATAACCTTCGCCCCACACGGTGCGAATAAACAGCGGGGCGTTGGGGTCGTCTTCGATTTTGCGGCGCAAGCGCGTGACGCGCACGTCGATGCTGCGGTCAAACGGCGAACGTTCGTAACCTTTGAGCAAGTCCATCAGCGTGTCGCGGCTCAACACGCGGTTGGGGTGTTCGATAAAAATTCGCAGCAAGTTAAATTCGCCCGCAGTCAGCGGCACGTTGCTGCCGTTTTTGTGCAAATCGCGCGAGTCCGGGTTCAACACAAAAGCGCCGAAGCGAAAATTGTTTTGCGCGGGCGCTTCGGCTTTGGGTTGGACATGTTCGCTGCGCCGCAACAAGGCGCGGATGCGCGCCAGCAGCTCACGCGGATTAAAAGGTTTGGCCAAATAATCGTCCGCGCCCACTTCCAGCCCCACGATACGATCCACCTCGTCGCCCCGCGCGGATAACATGATGATGGGAATCTCGCCCTTCGCGCGCAAACGGCGCGCCAGCGACAAACCGTCTTCGCCCGGCAACATCAAATCGAGAATCACGATGTCCGCCGAATGCGTGGCAAAAAACACATCCATCGCGCCGCCGTCCGCCACCGTGGCGACTTGAAAACCCTGCGCCGACAGATATTGCTGGAGCAAATCGCGCAGCCCCGCATCGTCGTCCACCACCAGTATTTGTTTGTTGTCCATGCGCTTCACTATACCTGATGACGAATTGGCATGTCAGCGGGGAATGCCGCGCGGTAACACATCGTTACAAATTGTTGCAATGCGGAAATGGCCGGGTAACGGCTGCGGCGCACTATGCAGTCATCAGGCAGGCAAGCTGATTCAAGCAACAAAACTTAACCATCAGGAGATCATCATGAAAACGAATACATTATTTCTCGGCAGCACATTGGCATTGGCTTTGATCGCCAGCGGCGCAACGTTTGCGGCGGATACCACCACCGTTCCGGCAGTCACCGATCCCGCCGCCGTGCGTGCAGAACACCGCGCCGCAACGGCGAACATGACGCAGGAAGAACGCGATGCGTATCGCGCGCAACAACAAGCCAACATGACCGCCGAACAACGCGCTGCCATGCGCGCTTCCGGCGGCAACGCCAACAAGGGCGGCAAAGGTGCGGGCATCAAAGCGCGCGATGGTTCCGGCGCGGGTAAGATGCGCGGCGGCTCGGGCATGGGTCAAGGCCAAGGGCGTTAAACCGCTTATGAGCCACGGATGGAAACGGATGAAACACGGATAATCCTGTCCCCTCCCCCTTGCAGGGGGAGGGCTAGGGTGGGGGTAGAAACGTGACTGTTTCGTTACTCTACCCCCATCCCAACCTTCCCCCTGCAAGGGGGAAGGAGCGAGGTCGGCTCTGGCAGATTATTCGGGTTTAACGCGCCGTATATCTGTGCAAATCCGTGTTCATCAGTGGCTAAATAAGTATTACCAAATGAAACGTGGTGCAACCATGAACAACAAAATTCAAATCGCTGTTGCGGGTTTCTTGTGTCTGGTTTTGTTTGCGCCTGTTGCGATGGCCGAAGATGCGGCAAGCGCCAAACCTGTGCCACTGCAAACTATGAGCCGGGCGGAATATGAAGCCTACCGCGAGCAACTGCGCCAACATGAAAATGCCGCAGAGCCGCAACAAGCGGATGCAGCCGTTGCGGCAGAGCCAGCAGAAACAAAATCCAAACGCGGCGGTTACGGTCAGGGTTATCGCGCACGCGCCCAACACGGCGGCGGACAGCGTAACGGCATGATGAATCGCGGCGCGATGCGCAGATAAACAATCAGGATAAATCATGAAACACACAAAACAGATTCTTGGCATTCTGGCTATGGCGCTCGCCTCGGCCAACGTTAACGCGGCGGAGGAAAGTGCGGTCACGCTGTCGGGCGGATTCGAATACAGCTCGGGCAGTTATGGCACAAGCACCACCACCAGCATTGTTTCCATCCCGGTGAATGCGCTGTACGAAAGCGGGGCGTGGTCGTTCAAATTGAGCCTGCCTTATTTGCTGGTGATAGGCGGCGACAATGTAGTGGTCAGCGGCGCGCACAGCGGCAGGCAAAGCACTTCCGGCACGACAAGTAAACGCAGCATGCAGACCGGGCTGGGCGATGTGGTGACCATGGCGAGTTACAACGTGTATTCGGGCGCGGATTACGAATCGGGAATAGAT
>JAGVNQ010000257.1 GCA_020053195.1 Sideroxydans sp. | reverse complement strand
CCCGCCCCGCCCTGCAAACGCGCCGGGGTGAGGCTGTAGGGTTCGTTCGGCACATCCATCAAATCGCCCAGTCGTTTGACGGCGATGCTGGCTTGCTGGAATTCCTGCCACAACCCGGCAAGGCGCAGCATGGGTTGGGTCATGCGCGAGGCGAACATCTGGAAGGCGACCAGCATGCCGATGGTAAAGCCGTCGTTTTGCATCACCAGCAGCGCGCCCACCACGAGGATGGACAGGGTCATGATTTGTTCCAGCGCATTGACGATGACGTTGAAGGTATTGGAAAGCTGTTTGGTAGAAAAACTTGCGGCAAGATATTGCGCGAGAAACTCGCCGTATTTCTGCACCAGCACGGGTTCCATTTGCAGCGATTTGACGGTCTCCATGCCGGCCACATATTCGGTGACGAAGGATTGGTTCTTTGCGCCGAGCAGGAACTGTTCGTCAAGTCTGGCGCGCAAGGCCGGGGTAACCATCACGCTGGCGACGGTGATGATGGACATCAGCAGCAGCGCGATGAGGCTGAGTTGCCAGCTATACCAGAACATTACGGCGAGGAAGATGAACAGGAACGGCAGGTCGAGCAACAAGGTGACCGCAGCACCGGAGATGAATTCGCGCACGGTCTCGACACCATGCAGACGCGCCACCAGCGTACCGGTGGGGCGTTGTTCGAAATACGGGATGGGCAAATGCAGCAGGTGGCGGAACACATGGCTGCCGAGCACGGCATCGATGCGGTTGCCGGTATGCAGCACGAAGTATTGCCGCAGCCAAGTCATGGCGCTGTTGAACAGCATGAACATGACCAGCCCGACGGCGATGGCGATGAGTGTGCTTTGGGTTTGGTGTACTACGACTTTGTCGATGATGACTTGGGTGAACAGCGGCGTGACTAGGCCGATGAGTTGGATGGCGAGAGAGGCGATGAGCACGTCGCGCCAGATGCGTTTGTGTTTCAGCAGTTCGGGGATGAACCAGCGGAAGCCGAATGGGGCGGGTTGTTTTTGCGCGGCATCGGCTTGGGAAGAGCCTTCATCTTCGGAGGGAGTTTTTTGTTGGCGGGCGACCAGCAGGATGTCGCTGCGGAATTGTTTGAAGAAGTCGGTCAGAGCGATGGTTTCCGGCGCATCCGATCCGGCACGAAAGTAGAGGACTTGTCCGCCACCGGCTTTGATTAACAGTACGGGGTTGATGGGGGCGGGAGGCGTTTCAGTTGCTTGCGTTTGTTCGCCCTGCGCAGTTTCTGGAGTGCTGATTTGTTCGGGTTCAATGGGCGTGCTTTCGCGCAGGAAGGCGACTGCCGGAAACGGGAGTTGTTCTAAATCCGCCAGCGTCTTGGTATCCAAGTGCAACTCGCCGACTTTGAAGTCCAACGCTTGCAGCGCATTGAGCAGCGCGATGCGGGAATAAGGAGGCGGGAATTGCTGTCGTATGAGTTGCGGGTCGAACGGGATGCGGAAGATGCGCGACAAGCTGCCGATCAGCCATAGCATGTCTTGCCCTGTGTATTGCATCGCGTGCCCTTAGTGTGGTGAATGTAAAGTCGGCGCGGATTGTTGTTGATAATGGCGGGGATTTCAAGGAGAAAGAATATCTATGCCTGTTGCAGTTACTGTGCGTGGTAGTTAGCCACCAGTTTTTGATCTTGGGTGAATTGGATTTTTTGATTGGGGGCTTCGTTCACGAAGGTCACTGGTACGGAGATATATTTTGCGGTGCCGTCCGGTGTGCGGGTGTTGGTCAGCACGGCAAAGTGCAAATGTGGGCCTGTTGAATATCCGGTGTTACCGGAATAGCCGAGCAGCGTTCCTGCCTCTACCCATTGTCCAATAGATACGTCGATACGGTTGGCGGAGAAATGGGAATACATGCCCAGCGTGCCATCATCATGCAGGATCAATACGTGGTTGGCCTTAAGTGCTGGATCGTTGCCGCCTTGGGTGAAATTCTGATCTACGTCCACGATGCGGCCTTTTCTGGAGGCAAGAATGGGAGTGCCAACGGATATGGAAAAGTCAATGGCGTAACGTGAATCGGGGGCGTTGTGCGTGGTGATTCTGCCGCCGATGACTTGTCCGATTTTGATTTCCTGTCCATCCTGAAACGGTAGCCGATAGGTGGCTGCGGAATTATGAACTGCATCGGGATCGCCAATCGAATACTTGAACGAAGTCGAGACACGATAACCCTTCCCCGCTACTGCGCCATGGACGGATGCAATGGGGATGCTGGCCTGTGGTGGGACGACCATCACGATGGGTGATGGCGGTTCGACGATGGCGTTTTGCGGATTTAGCAGGTTTACTGTGGCAAGTATTGGTGCCGGACCGTTGTTCTGCGCCATTACGACTTGTTTACCCGACTCGGCGCGGAAGTTCAGTTTAAATGGATAGAGTTGCGGGTCAGCGAGCGCAGGGTTTGTGGCGAAGAGGATCGCCAAAACAAACAGGAAGCGATGCATTTCAAATGTATTTTGGCGCAGAATGGTTGGAGAGCACCTGTTTTAACAAGAACATATTTTTACTCATTGACACTGTAATTACAACATTAAATAACGAAATTATTTATTAATAATCAATAAGTTAATACAATACTCACTCCCACTCGATGGTCGCGGGCGGTTTGCCTGAGATGTCGTACACCACGCGGTTGATGCCGCGTACTTCGTTGATTATGCGGTTGGATACTTTGCCCAGCAGTTCGTAGGGCAGATGCGCCCAGTGCGCGGTCATGAAGTCTTGCGTTTGCACCGCGCGCAAGGCCACCACCCATTCGTAAGTGCGCCCGTCACCCATCACGCCGACGCTTTTCACCGGCAAAAATACAGTGAAAGCTTGGCTGGTGAGGTCGTACCAACTCTTGCCGCTGGCATCTTTGGTGTTGCGCAATTCTTCGATAAAGATGGCATCCGCACGGCGCAGCAGTTCGGCGTATTCGCGCTTCACTTCGCCCAGAATACGCACGCCCAGACCGGGACCGGGGAAGGGATGGCGGTAAATCATGTCGGCTGGCAGACCAAGCGCCACGCCCAGTTCGCGCACTTCGTCCTTGAACAGTTCGCGCAACGGTTCCAGCAGTTTGAGGTGCATGGATTCCGGCAAGCCGCCGACGTTGTGGTGCGATTTGATGGCGTGCGCTTTTTTGGTTTTGGCTCCGGCGGATTCAATCACGTCCGGGTAAATCGTGCCTTGCGCCAGCCACTTGGCTTGTTTCAATTTGGCCGATTCGCGTTGGAACACTTCGACAAATTCGCGCCCGATCACTTTGCGTTTTTGTTCCGGGTCGGTCACGCCCGCGAGATGTTTCATGAACTCGCCGCTAGCATCCACCCGGATGACCTTCATCTTCAAATTGATGCCGAAAGTCTCCATCACTTGATCGCCCTCATGCAGGCGCAGCAGGCCGTTGTCCACGAACACGCAAGTCAGCTTGTCGCCGATGGCGCGATGAATCAGCGCCGCCGCCACCGAGGAATCCACGCCACCCGACAAGCCGAGAATCACTTCCTCTTCACCAACTTGCGCGCGGATTTTTTCCACCGCTTCGGCAATGTAATCCGGCATATTCCAGTCATTGCCGCAACCGCAAATGTCATGCGCGAAGCGGGCGATGATGGCCTTGCCTTGATAGGTGTGGGTCACTTCAGGATGGAACTGTACCGCGTAGTAGTTGCGCGATTCATCCGCCATCGCGGCGAACGGTGTGGCTTCATTGGAGGCAATCGCAATGAAGCCGGGCGGCAACGCGGTCACCTTGTCGCCGTGGCTCATCCACACATCAAGCAAGCCGTGGCCTTGCGCGTTGCTTCTGTCCTGCACGCCGTCGAACAATTTTGAATGTCCTTGCGCGCGAATTTCGGCATAACCAAATTCGCGCTTCGCACCGCTCTCAACCTTGCCGCCCAACTGCGCCGCCATGGTTTGCATACCGTAACAAATGCCCAGCACCGGCACGCCCAGATCAAACACCACTTGCGGCGCTTTCGGTGTCTCTTCTTCATAAACCGAATTTGGCCCGCCGGAAAGAATAATGCCCGCCGGATTGAACGTGCGAATATCCGCTTCCGGCATATCCCAAGGATGTAACTCGCAATAAACATTTGTCTCGCGCACGCGGCGGGCGATGAGCTGGGTGTACTGTGAACCGAAGTCTAGTATGAGGATTTTTTTATGAGCAGTCATTAGTCGTTAGTAGCTAGTCGTTAGTTAGAGGTGAGGGATTTTTGCAGGCCTTTTAGCATTTTTCCGACTTCGTCAGAGAGTTGCAGAGGAAAGTTAATTTCGTCTTCCGTCAAATATCCAAATTGCTGCGCAAGCATAAGCTGTGTTTCCAGTTCAGCCAACGATCCGCATGCGACACCCAAGAAATGATTAAACTCCTTTGGTGAATTGCGCCCATGACCTTCAGCTATGTTAGATGGGATAGAAACTGCCGAACGCTGAATCTGACTGCCAAGCCCGTAAGTTTCATATTTTGGAAACTGCGCACTCAAGCGATATACATCCCCAGCCAAACGCATGTTGCTTGCCAAACCTTCAGTTCGCGGTAGCCTGCCATAGCCGTTAGTTATTAGTCGCTAGTCATTAGTTAAGGAACAGGTCTTGGAACATTTTCAGAACCGGGGTTAACTAACGTCTAACGACTATCAACTAATCAATATGATAATTCGGCGCTTCTTTGGTGATCTGCACGTCATGCACGTGCGACTCGCGGATACCGGCGGAGGTGATCTCGACGAATTCCGCTTTCGCATGCACTGTGGCGATGTCGGCACAACCGAGGTAGCCCATGCTGGCGCGCAAGCCGCCCAGCAGTTGATGGATCACTGCCAGCACGCTGCCCTTGTACGGCACACGGCCTTCCACACCTTCAGGAACCAGTTTGTCGTTATTGCCTTCAGTTTCCTGGAAATATCGGTCTTTCGAGCCTTGCTGCATCGCGCCCAGACTGCCCATGCCGCGATACGATTTGTAGGAGCGGCCTTGATAAAGTTCGATGTCGCCCGGCGCTTCTTCGGTTCCCGCGAACAACCCACCCAGCATCACGGTATGCGCACCGGCAGAAATCGCTTTGGAAATATCGCCCGAGAAACGCACGCCGCCATCGGCGATGAGCGGCACATCCGTACCCGCCAGCGCATCCGCCACATTCTGGATAGCCGTGATCTGTGGTACGCCGACACCAGCGACCATGCGTGTAGTACAGATTGAACCGGGGCCGATGCCGACTTTGACCGCATCCGCGCCATGATCGACCAGCGCTTTTGCCGCAGCCGCCGTGGCGATGTTGCCGCCAATCACATCGACTTTCGGGAAATTTTTCTTGACCCATTGCACGCGGCTCAACACACCTTGCGAATGGCCGTGTGCGGTATCCACCACCAGTACATCCACGCCAGCCTCAACCAGCAATGCCACGCGCTCTTCCGTGCCTTCGCCCACGCCGACTGCCGCACCGACGCGCAAGCGCCCCATCTCGTCCTTGCACGCCAACGGGTGTTCGCTGGATTTCAGAATGTCTTTAACCGTGATCAGGCCGCACAACTCGAATGCGTCGTTCACCACCAGTACGCGCTCGATACGGTGCTTGTGCATCAGGCTGCGCGCTTCGTCGCGGCTGGAGTTTTCCTTGACGACAATCAGCCGCTCGCGCGGGGTCATGATATTGGTGATAGATTGGTCGAGGTTGTTTTCAAAACGCAAGTCGCGGTTGGTCACGATGCCGACCACTTGTTTGCCCTGCACCACCGGCAAACCGGAAATCTTGTGCTGGCGGGTCAGATTGAGCACATCACGCACGGTCATGTTAGGCGCGATGGTGATGGGATCTTTCACCACGCCGCTCTCGAAACGTTTGACCTTGGCGACTTGCGCTGCCTGCTCTTTGGCGGTCATGTTTTTGTGCACGATGCCGATGCCGCCTTCTTGCGCCAAGGCAATCGCCAAGCGCGCTTCGGTGACGGTATCCATCGCGGCGGACAGCAGCGGGATATTCAGCGTGATATTTCGAGAGAGTTGGGTGCGCAGACTGACATCGCGCGGAAGAATATTGGAATGTGCCGGAAGCAGCAGCACATCGTCGAAGGTGAGAGCTTTTTGAATAATACGCATGGGAACCTTCCTCTGCAAAGCGCGCATTATATCAAAACTTGCGCTCCGCTCACCTATGCTTCTGCATCAATCAGGCATCACCTTGATGTTTTTGACCCATCACATAAATGATGTGCTCAAAAAACAAGTCACACCAGCTTTGGTCGCTGCCCCTGAGGGATTGCAACAGTTTATTCACTTCGCCGACAGGCCAATTTGGGTTGAAATTTGCCAGCATATCCAGCGAATAGTAGGGCAACAATTCCTGAATTTTTTCGCTGCGTTTGTTGATCTGTGCCAGCATCAGCGCCAAATCTTTGTCGGAATCAATTTCCGCCGTTAAATCCCCGTACAGCTTGGGATGTTGCCGGGTGTATTCGATGAAACTGCCCAGCACGTAAAAAAACTCGCCCTGATTATTTTGATTGACCTCGTCGCCCAGCATGTAAGGGAAAACCGACAACTCCAGCCAGTAATAATTCAGCTTGGGGTTGCGCCACTTGCTGACACCGACATATCCCTTGCGCGCCTGCGCACGCTGCACGCAATCGTCGAGGATCAACTTGTCGGATGCGCGCGTTACCAGATCGGGGTCTTTCAGAATAATCGGCTTAACCAGAAAGAAATCGGGAAAATCGTCGAACAGCTTCCCGGTCGTCAGGTGCGAACGGAAATAGGTGCGAAAAAGTTTGAGCACGGGTTCCTGGTTGCTTTCAACTTGCAAGAAAACCAGCTTGCTGCTCGATTGCGTCTTAACTTGTGACATTTCCCCCCCGTTGGACAACTATTCCCCGCGCCGAAAAAGCTGAAACAGCGCGATCGAAATCAAACATCTGCAATGATAAATTGACGCGCCCTAAAATAATAGGTAGTTTTAAGTAAATATTATTTAAGGGACATTCCATGAAACACTGTTTAGCGGTGATTGCATTGTTCGTATTTAGCCTTACAGCCCATGCCGGACTCAATAAATGGGTGGATGCAGACGGGAAAGTCCATTATTCGGATACCCCTCCCCCCGAAAATGTCAAAACCGAAACTGTCAGGAACATCGCCGGCAAAGGCCAAGCGGAAGCGCCCGCCACTTATTCTTCTAAAAGCTATGCGGAACGCGAGGCCGAGCTGAAAAAATCCAAACAAACCAAAGAAGAAGCGGCGACAAAAAAAGCTCAGGAAGAGGCCGAAGCGGAAACAAAAAAACGCAACTGCACGGCTTCGCAAAATAATTTGCGTATGCTGCAAGAAACCTCGCGTATCGTGACTTACGATGCCAATGGGGGGAAAGTCTATCTTGACGAGGCAGCCCGCGAACAACGCCTGAACGAAGCCCGCAAAAACATCAGCACCTACTGCGATTAAGCAACAGCGGCGCTCACTAGACCGCCGCTGTCTTCCCGCAACCGCAAAGCTTCTTCGATATCCACCGACACCACTTTAGATACGCCGCGTTCCTGCATGGTCACGCCTATCAGTTGCTGCGCCATTTCCATGGTGATCTTGTTGTGGCTGATATAAACGAACTGCGTCTTGTCCGACATTTTTTGAATTAGCTTGCACAGACGCTCGGTATTGGTGTCATCCAGCGGCGCATCCACCTCGTCCAGCACGCAGAACGGTGCGGGATTTAGCTGGAACAACGAGAACACCAGCGCGATGGCGGTAAGCGCTTTTTCTCCGCCGGACAACAAATGAATGGACGCATTCTTTTTGCCCGGCGGATGCGCCATTACCTGCACGCCGCTGTCCAGAATCTCTTCACCTGTCAGCACCAACCGCGCATCGCCGCCGCCGAACAACACCGGGAACAATTCGGACAGATGACGATTCACTTCTTCATACGTCGCCATCAGCAGGTCGCGCGATTCTTTGTCAATACGGCGGATCGCATCTTCCAGCGTTTCGATAGCCTCGTTCAAATCTTTCGCCTGCGCATCCAGATAAGACTTGCGCTCCTGCGCCGTCTGCAATTCTTCCAGCGCGGCCAGATTCACCGCACCCAGCGCGATGATCTCGTTGCTCAAACGCGTCAATTCGTTCTGCAAACCGCCCGCTTTGGCTCCTTCGATCAGCGGCAGCAGCGGCGCTTCGTCCACACCCACCAGTTGCTCCGCCCATTGTTCGAAATTCAACCGCGCTTCCTGCT
>JAGVNQ010000010.1 GCA_020053195.1 Sideroxydans sp. | reverse complement strand
TGGCGCAGCGCGCTCTGCGCCGCGTAAAAAGGTTTGCCGCTCAACGGCTGCTGTTCCTGCGCCACCGGCAGCACATCCTCGCCCTGCCGCATTAGCAGCAGGCCGTGGCAGGCTTGCGTCTCCTGCAAGAAACTCCGCGTCAGTTTGTCCACCTGCTCCAGCGATAATGCCCCCGCCAACTGGCTGGCGAGCTGATACAGCGCGCGCGATTGTCGCTCGCGTTCGATAGCAGCGCAGGCTTGATGTTGCAACACGATGGTGAGATTGCCGATGATGAGCGCCACCACCAGCATCACCGCCAGCGTGACGACATGCTGGGCATCGCCCACGGAGAAAGTGAAGCGCGGGAAGATAAAAAAGAAATCGAGCAGCGCCGTGCTGAAAAACGCCGTCAGCACCGCCGCCGTTTTTCCCGCGCGCAACGCGACCAGCGCCACGGCGAGCACGTACAACATGGCGATGTTGGCGGGGTCGAGAACGCTATGCATCGGCCAGGCCAGCAACGTGACCAGCCCGCATGCGCCTGCCACCCAAGCCAGACGCGCGCCCGCACCGCGCGGATGTTCGAGCGTTGCGGCAAAATTTCGGGTCGGCGTGGGTGTCGAGGAATTCATGCGGCGGGATTATTCCAGCCTGAACATAAAAATGTTGTAAAAACTGATTGGGTTATTTGGCGGGTTTGAGGGTGATCGCCCATTCGGTAGCCGACAAATCATGCCGCTGTTTTCATAAGCGCATTTGCGCCTGCTTCGTTATGCAGGCCTTATACCTGCATGAGGGATGGCAGCAACTCCGACTGCTGGTTGATGTCTAGCCGCCGATAAAGCTGCCGGGTGAAGTACACGATAGTGGACGGTTTAACGCCCAGTTCCCGCGCAATTTCATTTCGGTCCAGTCCTGCCAGCATAAACAACCCGACTTCGCGTTCGCGCGGGCTGAGCTCCAGAAAACGTGGCAAGCGGAAGAGGCCGAGCGAGAGGGGGACTTGCTTTTCAATGTGCAATGAAATCTGTATTGGCGCACCTGTTTCAAAGGCGCTGAGCACATGAGCATGAAGCTGGAAACGCCCCCAGCGATTGTTGATGACAAGTGACGGCGGCAGCGCGAATAGCGAGTTCAATGCATTGGCGACCGAACTGCTCAAGCGACGCAACAGAATACTCACATCGCCCTGTACGGACAGTCGGAGAGACTTGGCGGCGATCGGTGTATCCGCTGCCTGATGCAGCAAAGTAAGGGCGAACGCGCTGGATGAAAGAACCTTCCCCTTGGCATCGATCAATAGACTGGCCGACTCACCATTAAGGTTGCTATGGGTCTCGGCAGCGGACAAGCTCTCATTTCTGGCCAAGTGTTCCAACCAGGGCTGAGCCTGCACTAACAAGTTAACTTCTGCTGCGGTGTAATCTGCCGATAGAAATGAGCGCGCGAAAGTTAGCGTGGCCAGCGGGGCATTGTTCGCATGCTTTACTTGCATTTCAACGGCTCTTCCCAAATCAATGGGTCTGAGGATACGGTTATAAAATTCGGAGTTGATGAACTGCTTGTGATTGAAGACAGGGCTTTTGTTATTGTAGGTAACCCGCTTGTCGATGGATTGCGTCTGCACTATGGTCGGGTAGCTGTTGCACTCCCCGTTCTGCACTGTGGGTTGCGTGAAATTTTCCAGAAAATCCAGTGCAATCGGCAACGGTATATCTAATTCATTGTGGAGGTCGATAACATTGGCGTACTTGTCCTTCCAGAAGATGGAAATATTGTCGGTCGGAACGATGTGTTGCATGAGCCTTAATGCTTCGATCAATGCCGCACGACCACCTTGAGCGGTCAGCGCAAGTTGGCGCAGTGCAGCAAGATGTTTTTGACTGGATTTCAGTGAAGGCCGTAACATGAATCTATGCTAGCACCTTCCGATTTCGGATCAAAGGCCACCTCAAAAAATCCAAACTTCGTCGCAATACTGCGTTGCTCACAAAAAATTGCTCCTTACATATTCAATATATGACGCGTCGCGATTTTTTGTTCGCGCCTTGTCTTGCTTAGAATTTTGAATTTTTTGAGGTGGCCTAAATACCACGTCGAGTCATGTCAGGTCGTTGCTTCCGTCAAGGCGGCAAGCAACTGCGATTGCTGGTTGATGTCCAGCCGCCGGTAAAGCTGCCGGGTGAAATAAACAACGGTAGAGGGTTTCACTCCTAATTTTTGCGCGATATGATTTCGATCCAGCCCTGCGATCATCAACAAACAGACCTCGCGTTCGCGGGGCGATAAATCGAGGAATTTCGGCAATCCAAAGATGCGCAGCGACAGCGGAACTTTGCGCTCGATGTGCAAGGAGATTTGCATCGGCATGCCGGCTTCAAATGCCCTGAGCACATACGCCTGAAGATGGAACTGCCCCCAGCGGTTATTGACGGTATAAGAAGGGGGCGGCGCAGCATAATTATGCATGGCGGCGACAACGGATTGCCCGAAGCGCCGAAGAAGTAAGCGGACATCTCCCCGCAAAGTTTGCTTGAGCGGAGCATCGGTGAGCGGCGTATCCGTAGCCTGATGCAAAAGCGCGAGAGCGAAATTGCTCGCCGACTTTATTTTTCCTGCGGCATCAATCAGCAGGGTCGCCGACTCGCCGCTGGAAAGAAAGCGTTCATCGTGTGTGGTCGCCAACTCTTTGCGTGCCAGAAATTCCAACCAGGGACGGGCGCGCAATACAAAATCGATTTCAGCCTGATTGAAATTGGCAGAATCGAGCGCGCGCCCCATATTGGGGGTGGCTAACGGTGATCCATCCGCACGCCTGAGCGGTATCGCGATAACCCAGCCCAGATTGGCAGGCTTGAAAATCCGGTTATACAGCTCCGAGCGGACGAATTGTTCCTCATTTCGGCGCTGACTCCCAATGGTGATAGGTGCACCGCTGGCTTGAGTATCCTTGACGGTAAACCCCCCATCTTCGCGCTGCGTGGAATACAGGAAGTTCTCCTGATAATCCTGCACGACAGAGAACGACAAATCGATCATGTTGTGCAGATCAACAACCTTGTATTGCTCGTTGAGCCAGAAGGTGGTGGTGTTGTCGATGGGAACAACCTGTTGAATCAATCTCATCCCTTCGATCAACGACATGCGTCCACCCGGCGCAGTCAGGGCGAGTTGGCGCAGTGCGTCCAGGTATTTTTGGTGCAATTTTGCAGGGATTCTAGACATGGCGTGTCGGAGCCGAATAGCCTCCCGCACCCGAATCAAACCGCAATGGTGATATGCGCTTACGTGAAAGTTGCCGAATTGCGTAGGTTGATGCAACAACAAACAAGCTGGACATCCCCATTTCCCTTTTTCCGATAGGTCGCGCGTTGCGCGGCCATATCCATCATTTGCAAAATCAAAAATAAATCTGTGCCGAATTACTTGCACACGCACAGAGTCATTATCGGGGCAATGGATATTCACGCCCCCCCCCTCGGAGGGGGGGGCGGACTGATGGAATATCGGGAAAATGCGCAGATAAGGATTGCTACTAGTCCAATAGAGGGTATTTGCAAATTTTACTTCGGGAGATAAATGATGAACAAAGCTGCTATTACATATCGCCACATTCTTTTTGCTGCGGCCTTTACTGCTTTCACTTGCGTTGTTCCGTTCCAGTCTGGCGCAGCCATCGCGGCGGATGAGGTGCAGGCGCGCAAGGACATCAAGGCGATGGGAATGGAATATACCGGCCAGGATTTCGCCAAGGTCGCAGGTAATGGCGACATGACGGCAGTGAAACTGTTCCTCGATGCGGGGATGGATGTAAATGAAGGCGGCAGCGCGGCCATCGGTCTGGCGGCAGGACGGGGCAAGACCGAGATGGTGAAGTTCCTGCTCTCAAAAGGTTCGAAGGCAACCTCCAATGCGCTGCAATATTCCCGGACGAGGGGATACAAGGACATCGAGCAGCTGTTGGTCGCTGCGGGTGCAAAGGAATGATGCGCGAATGATCTCGCCGGAGAGAGAAGTAACCATGGGTGTTCGCCCATCTACTGTTAACCGCAAAAAAACTACCCGCTGATGCGGGCAGTTTTTTTGCGGGGTCGGATGAATCTGTTGGTCAGGTTTCCCCGCAAGGGGGAAGGAGCGGGTTCGGCTCTAATGGATTATCCAGGTTCAACACAGCGTGGATATGATCGTTGATACACGGCATGGAATTTTTATCTCACTCCTCCCTTTGAGGGGGGGCGGTCCGGGGAGGAATCAGGAGAATGACCAACACGGCATTTTTCTACAACCCTGAAGAGAGAAACAACCATGAAAATCACGGTCACACAAATTATTCGCAGCGCATTGCCTGTAACACTGTTGTTTCTCAGCGCATGCGGCGGCGGTGGCGGTGGCACAACTCCAAGCACAAGTCCAAGCATCGCGCCGCGCTACGCCTACACTGCCAACGCTAATGACAACAGCGTATCCACCTACGTGGTGGATGCGGCTAGCGGGCGACTCAAATACATCGGCAAGGTTGCGACGGGCACAGCTCCAATCTCCGTCACCGTCGATCCCTTGGGTAAATACGCCTATGTGGCGAACAATGGCAGCAGCAGCGTCTCGCAATACACCGTTAACACGGATGGCACGTTGACGGCGATGACTACGGCCACGGTTGGGGCGGGTTCATACCCAGCCTCCGTCACCGTCGATCCTTCGGGTAAATACGCCTATGTGGCGAACTTTATCGGCAGCAATGTTTCGCAATACACCATTGGTGCGAACGGCGCGTTGACACCAATGTCCGTCGCTACGGTTGCGACGGGCTCAAACCCCCAATCCGTCACCGTTGATCCCTCGGGTAAATATGCCTATGTGGCGAACAGTAACAGCAATACTGTCTCGCAATTCACCATCGGCGCGAATGGCACGTTGACGGCGATGACCCCGGCAACGGTTACTGCGGGCATAGCCCCAACCTCCGTCACCGTCGCTCCCTCGGGTAAATACGCTTATGTGGCAAACCTAAACAGCAACACCGTCTCGCAATACGCCATAGGCGCGAATGGCGCGTTGGCGGCGATGTCCACGGCTGCAGTTGCGGCGGGCACAAATCCGACCTCTATTGCCGTCGATCCCTCGGGCAAATACGCTTATGTGGCGAACATGGGCGGCACCTACGTCTCGCAATACACCATCGGCGCGAATGGCGCGTTGGAGGCGATGGTCACGGCAACGGTGGCGGCGGGCGCAGGCCCATCTTTCGTCACTGTTGATCCATCGGGCAAGTACGTCTATGCGGTGAACTATCTCGATAACAGTGTCTCTCAATACAACATCGGCGCTACGGGTGAGCTCGCACCTTTGTCCACTGCCACAGTGGCAGCTATGGCAATGCCATATTCCATTGTGGTGACTGCCGGCACAGCGCCCGTGCAGGCGGTGGCGAAGTATGCTTATGTGGCGAACAATGGTGACAACACCATTTCGCAATACATCATCGACGCGAATGGCGCGTTAACAGCGATGGCATCGGCCACGGTTGCGGCGGGGGCGTACCCTGAATCCGTTACTGTCGATCCCACAGGCAAATTCGCCTATGTAGCGAATAGCGCCGACAACACCGTTTCGCAATACACCATAGGCATGGATGGTGCGTTGACGGAGATAGCCGCTGCGGTGGGTACGGCAAGCACAGCTCCATACTCCGTTACTGTTGACCCTTCCGGCAAATACGCCTATGTGGCCAACTTTGGCGGCGGTGTCTCGCAATATAAAATCATCCAAACAAATGGCAGGTTAGTGGCGAACACTCCGGCGTTAATTGGTGCGGGCACAAATCCAATCTCGGTCACTATCGACCCTTCTGGCAAATACGCCTATGTGGCCAACAAAGGCAGCAGCAACATTTCGCAATTCAGCATCGACGTAAATGGTGCGTTGTTGCCGATGATTCCGGCACAGGTTGCTGCGGGTCTAGGCTCACGCTCAATCATTGCTGACCCCACAGG
>JAGVNQ010000036.1 GCA_020053195.1 Sideroxydans sp. | reverse complement strand
GAAGCGTGTCGCCGAACGCTTGCGCCGCAAGGTGGCCGACCACGAGATATGCAGCGGCAAATTGATTTTCAAAATCACCATCTCTATCGGCATCGCGACTATCAGACAGGAAGGCAAACTGGATGATTTCTTCAGCGAAGCCGACCGCGCGTTATATCGCGCCAAACAATCCGGGCGCAACCGGGTTGAAGTCGCGGATTAAACCTGCCCAACCTCAAACGAGGGCTTTGTAGGTGCGAATTTATTCGCACGTCACTCGTTGAGCGTGCGAATAAATTCGCACTTACATCCGCAGCATTCACCGCAACGATGCCACATACTTCGACTCCGTTCTGGCCGGCAGATGTTCCACCGGCAATTCGATTTCGGTGTATTGCAGTCTGGGATGCAGCTCTTCCACACGTTCCGCCAGTTTGTGCAGTTCCTCGGACTCGGCGGTGTATGCCAAATTAATAATTTCCCGCGCGTAAGCCGCATCCACACACATCCACTCGATGTCGATAATGCGGTTGAGTTCGCGGCGGAACAGGGTATGCATACGACCCGTCAACGAAAACATAACTTCCATTTCGCCTGACATTTTTATCTCCTAATACTCAAACTTTGGTCAAAAAAAGGGCACCTAGCGGTGCCCCTTGAAAATGGAGCCGGGGAGGCTCCGGGAGGAAACAGAATCTGTATCGTTTCTCTATCGCCCTCCCCCGCCGGGGGAGAGCAGGAGAGAGTATTACAGGTTGTAAGCGCGTTCCCCGTGTCCGGTTGTATCCAGACCTTCACGCTCATCTTCTTCTTTCACACGCAGACCGATAGTCAGGTCAACAATCTTGTAGCAGACGAAAGCCACAACGCCAGACCAGATCAGCGTGGTCAGCACAGCTTGTGCTTGAATCCACACTTGGCCGCCGATAGTGGTATCGACGATGGTGTTGTTGACGTAGTCGATGATGCCGGTGCCGCCCATGCTCCAGGTGTTGAACACGCCGGTGAGCAACGCGCCCAAGATACCGCCGATGCCGTGGATGCCGAACACGTCCAGTGCGTCATCCGCACCGAGCAGTTTCTTCAGTCCGGTTACACCCCAGAAGCAGACGATACCTGCCAGCGCGCCGATAACCAGACCGCCGCCGATACCGACCCAACCGCAAGCTGGAGTGATGGCAACCAGACCGGCCACTGCGCCGGAAGCTGCGCCCAACAAGCTGGGTTTGCCCTTCAACATCCATTCCGCGCCCATCCAGGTTAGCACTGCGGCAGCAGTTGCGATCAGGGTGTTAGCGAAAGCCAGAGTAGCTGTGCCGCCCGCTTCCAGCGCGGAACCCGCGTTGAAACCGAACCAACCCACCCACAGCAAGGAAGCGCCGATCATGGTCATCACCAAGTTGTGCGGAGCCATCGGCTCTTTGCCGTAACCCACACGTTTGCCAATCAGGAATGCGCCGACCAAACCTGCGATAGCCGCGTTGATGTGAACCACAGTACCGCCCGCGAAGTCCAGCGCACCCTTTTGGAACAACCAGCCCGCAGTTGCAGTAGCAGCTTCAGCAGCGGTAGCGTCGGTGTAAGCATCGGGACCCGCCCAGAACCAGACCATGTGTGCGATCGGCAAGTATGCGAAAGTGAACCACAGTGCGGAGAACAACAGCACAGCGGAGAACTTCATACGCTCGGCGAATGCACCCACAACCAGCGCCACGGTGATGGCGGCGAAAGTGGCTTGGAACGCGACGAAAGCGAACTCGGGGATATACACGCCTTTGCTGAAAGTGGCGGCATTGGCAACAGCGCCGGATACCGGATCAAAAATACCTTTCAGGAACAAACGGTCGAAGCCGCCGATAAACGCATTGCCGGTGGTGAACGCCAGCGAGTAGCCGTAGATCGCCCACAACACAGTGATCAGCGCGAAGATGCTGAACACTTGCATCAACATCGACAGCATGTTTTTGCTGCGCACCAGACCGCCGTAGAACAAAGCCAGACCGGGGATGGACATCATGATGACCAGCACGGTGGTGATCAGCATGAAGCTGGTGTCGCCTTTGTTGGGGACGGGAGCCGGAGCAGGAGCTGCCTCGGGCGCTGGGGCTTCGGCAGTCGGGGCGGCTTCCGCGCTAACGGCGGTGGCCGCTGCCGGTGCTGCTTCCTCGGCGAATGCCGCGCCGGAGAGGCCGCACAGCATGGCCAGCAAGGCGAATAGTGCAATAAATTTCTTCATCTCATCGCTCCTTATAAGGCTTCCGGGCCGGTCTCGCCGGTACGGATGCGGATTACTTGCTCAAGGTCTTGCACGAAAATTTTGCCGTCGCCGATTTTGCCGGTCTGTGCGGATTTTTCGATGGCTTCGATGACGCTGTCCAACTGGTCGGCCTTGATGGCTGCTTCCAGCTTGATCTTGGGCAGGAAGTCCACCACATATTCCGCGCCGCGATACAACTCCGTGTGGCCCTTTTGCCGTCCGAAACCTTTGACTTCAGTCACCGTGATGCCCTGCACGCCAATGGCGGACAACGCTTCACGCACTTCGTCAAGCTTGAACGGCTTGATGATTGCTGTGATCATTTTCATTTCACTCTCCTTGAAACGATTCATTTCACTTTTGTCCCCTCGCCCGCGAGCGGGAAAGGGTTAGGGTGAGGAAAGAGCGGCGAACCGCTCCGCTGTTATTTAGAATGCGCGTGTTACAGACAATGCAATCGCTGTTTTGCCCAGTTCCTTGCCATTCAGGTCTGTGTAGAACGTGTCGGCATTGGTGCCGCTCAATGCGCCGCTCAACACAAAACCGCTGAAGTCTTTGCTGGCGGAGAGCTTGTAGTCGGCGTAGGAAGCAGCAGTATCAACGAGCGTACCGGAGTAGGTTTGTTTGCCGTAGTGGCCGCCCAAAGTCACGCCGCTATCACCCAGCGGGTAGCTGGCGTTCAGTTCGAAGTAAGTCGTACCGCCCGCATCGGCCACACCGAACAAATCACCCAGCGAATACGACAGTTTGGCGGTAACGATGTTGTAAGTGACCGCGCCGTAGATTTCGTTGGAGTCGGCTTTGGTTGCGCCAGCGTTGTAGGTGCCGGGATAGTTGTAGCGCAGGAAACCCACGTCGTACGACACTGCATCCATCGCGCCTTTGTATCCGGCGTAGGTGTCGATTTCCACAGGAACGCTGGAGGCAACCCCGAAATCCTTCAGCCAGCTGATGGTGGAAGCCCAGGCTCCGGCATAAAAGCCGCTGGCATGCGCGTAATCCACGCCGCCTTGAATAGCGGGCTTGGCACCGGATTGCGAGATGCCGCGATATACGTAGTTGCTCGTCAGGCTGGCGTTAAAAGACAGAGGAGAAGCGCCGTCAGCCATTGCGGGCATTGCAAAAGTGGAAGCCAGAGCTGCAACGATCAGTGTTTTCTTGAACATGGTATTTCCTTTCGTTTAAATGTTGAAGTGGGAACAAAATCTCCACGCCCAACATTCAGCAGCTTCCGTGCCAACGCGCAGAAACCCAACTGTTGCGGGGTTTTGCTGGGATGCCGCAAAACCGTGCACCAAGGCGATGCACCAAGTTCAGCCGCAAATTATTCGCCATGCACCCAGTCGGTGCGGGGGAATTTGGTACACTGCCGCCGCCCGCTTTATATGGAGAACACTCTCATGCTGAACCCGAAATTCTTTGAAGAAATGTCGTCGAAGTTGAACGAAGCCGTATCCAGCGGCCCCGCCAAAGACTTCGAGAAAAACGCCCGCGCTTTATTGGCGCAGGGATTTTCCAAACTTGATCTGGTGTCGCGTGAGGAAATCGCCGTGCTGGAATTGCGGCTGGAAAAACTGGAAGCGCGCCTCGCCAAGCTGGAAGCGCACAAGCAATAACATAGCCGGGGATTTTGTAGGTCGGGTTTTAACCCGACAAGTCGGGCTGAAGCCCGACCTACGCTAATTCAACACAACAGGGATTGAACAATATGGGCTTGGCCGTTCTTTACAGTCGCAGCCTGACCGGCATGGATGCCGCGCTGGTCACGGTGGAAGTGCATCTGGCCAACGGCTTGCCCAACTTCACCATCGTCGGCCTGCCCGAGGCCGAGGTGAAGGAAAGCAAAGACCGCGTGCGCGCCGCGTTGCAGAATTGCCAGTTTGAATTTCCCATGCGCCGCATCACCGTCAACCTCGCGCCCGCCGACCTGCCCAAGGAAAGCGGGCGTTTTGATTTGCCCATCGCGCTGGGCATCCTCGCCGCTTCGGGGCAGATTCCTTCCTCCCGCTTGGCCGAATACGAATACGCCGG
>JAGVNQ010000017.1 GCA_020053195.1 Sideroxydans sp. | reverse complement strand
CTCTTGTCCGCTTCGCGGAATGTTTTCTTTGCTGGATTCCCGCCTTCGCGGGAATGACGAATGCGATAATGTTTGCGTGCCGGATCAATAGCACAACTGATTTGCCAATATTTGCAGGGCGGAGGTCTGGGAATAAGGCTGGGTAAAATGCTCCACTCCACAACCCTACAATCAGATTTCCACGTTCAACCCCTGATTAGCAAATGGGATAGTTCGGTATATGACGGGAAAACGTGATCCAAGCTAATCAGTCCAGCTTGATGCTCAATAGCAGTCGCGATAATCAGGCGGTCGGCAGGGTCTCGATGATGCACGGGCAGGTTTGCTGCACGAACGGCGATGCTACGGTCAACCGGAAGGCAGCTTACGCCCGAGCCGATCAAGCTGCTCTCAAGCCAGAGCTCAAATTCAAGCTTCAGTTGCACGCGGTTGTTGCGAACCAACCATGCAATTTCCCAACATGAAACTGCACTTACCGCCAAAGCATCAGCCGTCTCGATTTGTTCGACAATAGCAGTCGGCAAAGGATTGGAGCTGCTGTCAACCCATCGCACCCAAACGTGGGTATCGAGGACAATCATTTCAGCGCATCCCAGTCGCTTTCCGGTGTTGCCGGGGAGATCAGGTCATCCGCCATCACTACGCTTCCGGCCAGTAATGGCGATGGTTTGCGGCGAGCAGGGGTACTGCTCTGGAGTGACATTTTTCCTTCGAGGGGGAGCACGATTATTTCCAGACGCTGAAAATCCAGTTCGGGCGGCAGGCTGATAATGACTTGATGGTTTACCGATTCGGTGACGTAACGTAAAGCTTGCATGGCGCGCTCCCTCAGCTATTTGTATGATGGTTATGATAGTTGAAGTATGGGGCACACGCTACCGAGTAAATTCCCACCTACAGCAAAAAAGCGGGGTGCGTTTCCGCACCCCGCTTTTTTTCATACTATCGCAGAACCAACTCAGCTCGGTTCCCGATACTCCGCTTCCAGCAACTTGGCCTGCGCCGCAGCCAGGCGCGCGATGGGCACGCGCGGGCCGGAGCAGGAGACGTAGTTGAGGCCGATGTGATGGCAGAAATGGATGGAGCCGGGGTGGCCGCCGTGTTCGCCGCAGATGCCCATTTTCAGGTCTGGGTTGGTCTCGCGGCCCCGGGTGATGGCCATCTTCATGATCTGACCCACGCCCTTGATGTCCAGTACTTCAAACGGGTTGTCTTCCAGAATTCCGGTCTCGTTGTAAGCGGGCAGGAATTTGTTTTCCGCATCTTCGCGGCTGAAGGAGAAGGTGGCTTGGGTGAGGTCGTTGGTGCCAAAGGAGAAGAACTCGGCAATTTCTGCCATGCGTCCGGCGCGCACGCAGGCACGCACCACTTCCAGCATCGAGCCGAACTTGAATTGCACGTCGATGCCGTAGGTCGAATTCACTTCCGCATGGATGCGCTTGACGTAACTGTGAATGCGCTTGAGTTCTTCCACTGTGGCCACTTGCGGCACCATGATCTCGGGGTGAATTTCGACACCTTCCTTGGCGCACAGCGCAGCCGCTTCAAGCACTGCTCGGATTTGCATGGAATAGATTTCGGGGTAGGTGATGCCCAGACGCACACCGCGATGACCCAGCATCGGGTTGACTTCGGACAGGGCGCGCACTTTTTTCAGCACGATTTCTTTGCGGCTGATGACATCTTCTTCCAGATGCGATTCCTTGAAGTCGCCCAGTCCGCCCATCAGTTTGGTCAGGCCGTCGGCGTATTGCTGATACAGCTTGGGGTTGAGCATCTTCAGCGTATCCGGCAACTCTTCCAGTCCCTTGATGGTGTCGCGCAGTTGGTGCAGGTGGGCGATTTCCAGTTCGAGTTGTGCGGCAGTGGGCAGAAACTCGTGCATAGGCGGGTCGAGCAGGCGCACGGTGACGGGCAAACCCTTCATCGCTTTGAAGATGCCTTTGAAGTCGGCGCGTTGAATCGGCAACAAGCGATCCAGCGCGGACTGACGCTCTTCCAGCGTTTCGGCCAGAATCATTTCCTGCACGATGGGCAGGCGGTCGGTGCTGTTGAACATACGTTCGGTGCGGCACAGACCGATGCCCATCGCGCCGAATTCGCGCGCGCGCGCGGCATCGTTCGGCGTGTCGGCATTCGCCATCACTTTGAGGCGGGAAATTTCATCCGCCCATTTCAGCAGTACCACCAATTCTTCCGAGAATTCCGGCTCCACCGTGGGCACTTCGCCCGCATACACATGGCCGGTGCCGCCGTCGATGGTGATGATGTCGCCTTCATGCAGCGTGGTCTCGCCGATCTGCGCACTGCGCAGCACATCGTTAATGACGATGGCTTCGCAACCGGAAACGCAGGGCTTGCCCATGCCGCGCGCCACCACGGCGGCGTGCGAAGTCTTGCCGCCGCGACTGGTCAAAATACCCTGAGCCTGGAAGAAGCCGTGAATGTCTTCCGGTTTGGTTTCTTCTCGCACCAGAATAATTTTTTCGCCCGCACGACCGCGCGCTTCGGCGGTGTCGGCATCAAAAACGATCTTGCCGGAAGCCGCACCGGGCGAAGCGGGCAGACCTTGCGCCAACGATTTGCCGTGGAAATTCGGTGCCAGTTGCGGCACGAGCAACTGTTCCAGAATCGCCGGTTCAATGCGCAAAATAGCGCGCTCTTTCGAGATCAGACCTTCGTGGAACAACTCCACCGAAGTGCGCACCATACCGCGCGCGTTCATCTTGCCGTTGCGCGTTTGCAGGCAATACAAAATGCCTTTTTCGATGGTGAACTCGAAATCCTGCACTTCGTGGTAATGCGATTCCAGACGGTTATGCAGCGTCATCAGTTGACGGTAAATCTCCGGCATTTCCTTTTCCATCTCGGCGATGGCTTTCGGTGTGCGGATACCCGCTACAACGTCTTCGCCCTGCGCGTTCACCAGATATTCGCCGTAGATCAGGTTTTCGCCCGTGCCGGGATTGCGCGTGAAGCCCACGCCCGTGCCGGAATCATTGCCCATATTGCCGAACACCATGGTGCAGATATTCACTGCTGTGCCGCTGGCCTGGTCTTTGGTGATCTTGAACTGGCGGCGGTAATCCACCGCGCGTTTGCCCATCCACGAACCGAACACTGCGCCGATGGCGATTTCCAGTTGTTCGTAGGGGTCTTGCGGGAAAGGCTTGCCGGTATGGCGTTCCACGATGGCGAGGAATTCGCCCGCCAGTTCTTTGAGGTTATCGACGTTCAGATCCAGATCCTGCGGCGCGCCGTATTTGCGCTTGATCGCGGACATGCGTTCGTCGAAATGTTCGTCGCTGATGTCCAGCGCGATTTTGCCGAACAGTTGGATGAAGCGGCGATACGTGTCGTAAGCGAAACGCTCGTTGCCGGTTTGCTTGATCAAGCCTTGAAGGGAAACTAAGTTGAGGCCGAGGTTGAGGATGGTGTCCATCATGCCCGGCATGGACATGGACGAACCGGAACGTACCGAGACCAACAGGGGATTGTCGCCGCTGCCGAAGCCTTTGCCGGTTTTCTTTTCCAGCGCCTGCATGTGCGACTTGACGGAATCCATCAGGCCGGCGGGCAGTTGGTTCTTTTCCAGATAAGCATTGCAGGCATCGGTGGTGATGGTAAATCCCGGCGGAACGTTCAGGCCGATCTGCGTCATCTCGCACAGATTCGCGCCCTTGCCGCCCAACAGCATCTTGTTCTTGCCGTCACCTGTTTCAAATTCGTAAATGAATTGCTTGCTGCTAGTCATCGTGCCTCTCCCTCACTTAGCCTGCTAAAAAGAAACCAACCAAAGAACAACGTTTGAATCAGCTGTTTTTATGAAATACCCGAGTCAAAAAGGCCGGAAATGCACCTGTTCAAGCCGGGGGCATTCTACGCGACCTGACAGTGCCGCTTCAAGCTGCATCAACCTTAAAACCCGAATTTAGCCACAGAGAACACAGAGATCACAGAGAAAGACGTGGTATCACAGCCGTTTTGCTTTTCTCTGTGATCTCTGATGTAGATGTGTAGGGTGGATAAGCGCAGCGCATCCACAAAAACT
>JAGVNQ010000256.1 GCA_020053195.1 Sideroxydans sp. | reverse complement strand
GCCGTCTTTGCCGGTATCAAGCAGCAGTTCGGTGTTATGCCGTTTGGCGACTTCGGCCACGATGGCGAGGCCGAGGCCGCTGCCGCTTTGGCCGCTGCCGAGGATGCGATAGAAACGTTCGAACACGCGCTCGCGGTGTTGCGGGTCGATGCCGGGGCCGTTGTCTTCCACGCGCAGTTCGATGCAACTTAAGCCGACCGAGACGCTGACGGTGATGTGTCCGCCATGCGGGGTGTAGCGGATGGCGTTGTCGATCAGGTTGTTGAGCATTTCTGTCAGGCTGTTGGCATCCCCTTGCACCACGACATCACCTTTTGCGCCTTCATATCCCAGGTCGATGTTTTTTTCCAGCGCCATGGTCACCCAATTCACGGTGCAGTCTTGCGCCAATTGGCCGAGGTTGAGCGGCAAAAATCCTTCGGTGTTTTGTCCGCCCGGTTCGTTGCGCGCCAGCGCCAGCAGCTGGTTGACCAGACGGATGCCGTGGCGGGTGCCGGTGAGGATGTGTTCCAGCGCGTGTTGTTTTTGCTCCGGGTCGGTCGTGCGCAGTGCCAGTTCGGATTGGGTTTTTAATCCGGCGAACGGGGTGCGCAACTGGTGCGCCGCGTCGGCCACAAAGCGGCGTTGCGCCTGCATCACTTGTTTCAGGCGTTCCAGCAAGTCGTTCACTGCGTCGATCAGCGGGCGCACTTCCTCCGGCGCTTTGCCGCTGTCCAGTTGGCTCAAGTCGTCGCGTTTGCGGTTGATGACTTCCAGCCGCAACCGTTCCAGCGGAGCCAAGCCCTGATTCAGCGCGACCCAAACCGCGACCACCGCGATCAAGATCAACAGGATTTGCGGGATCACGATGTTGCCGAGAATGCCGCGTATCAGCGCTTGGCGTTGGTGGATGGTTTCCGACAGGTGCAGCTGGTACAACTTCTGGCTGTCCGGGTTATAAAATAGCATGCTCACCGCGCGGGTTTTTTCGCCGTCGCGTTCGCCGTTGGAAAACAGCGGATCAATTTTGCCGCCGCGATAAGATAAGGGCCGCGCCAGATTGGCGTTACCCGCCAATTTTTTTCCGTCGCGGTCGCTCACGGTATAAAACACTTTGTCGGGCGAGGTGGGCGAGGTGCCGTCGGGCAAATCGAGGTTGATGTCCAGCCGCTCTCTGCCGCCGCCCAAGCGCATTTCGGCCCCCACCGCCTGCGCGCGTTGCAGCAGCACTTGATCGTAGGGTTTGTTGGCGTAGTTCAGGGTGGCGACATAACCGGCGATGGTGCTGAACAGCCACAACACGAACAGTGGCGTGAGCAGCCAGTTGATGAGGTGGACGCGCAGCGAAAGCGAGTTTTCTTCCAAGGCAAAACCTTTCTAGTCAGTTACCACATCCAAGTAATGTCAAAACGCGACAAGATTTTTTGCGCAATGACACCCCATCCCCACCCCAGCCCTCCCCTTGAAGGGGAGGGAGCCAAGTTCCTCCCCCTTCAAGGGGGAGAGCGTAGCGAGGGGGCAATTAGGTGGGGGATGGGTAAATTATTTGGATTCCAGCCCGTATCTTTAAAGATGCGTTTTAGTTTTTCGCGTCGGACACTTTGTCGATGATATAGCCCAGGCCGCGTATGGTGCGTATGGTCACGCCCGCCGGTTCAATTTTTTTGCGCAGGCGGTGGATATACACTTCGATGGCGTTGCTGCTGGCTTCTTCCGAATAGCTGTACAACCGCTCCAGGATTTGTTCCTTGCTGAACACCCAGCCGATGCGCGACATCAGCGCTTCCAGCACATTCAGTTCGCGCGTGGTGAGCTCCAGCGTCTCGCCGTTAATCATGGCGCGCCTGCCCACGCTGTCCAGTGTCAATGCACCACAACTGTAAACCGGGTTCACCCCGCATTGCCCGCGCCGGATCAGCGCGCGCACGCGCGCTTCCAACTCGGGCAGGCTGAACGGCTTGGCCATGTAATCGTCCGCGCCCAAGTCCAGCCCTTTAACCCGGTCTTCCTCGGCATCGCGCGCGGTGAGGATGATGACCGGTACTTGTTTGTTTTTTTCGCGCAAACATTTAAGCACGCTGAAACCATCCATCTTGGGCATGCCCACATCGAGGATCACCAGATCGAACGGTTGATCGCCGCTAAGGATGGTGTGGGCTGCCATGCCGTCTTTCACGCAGTCAACGGCGTAGCCGGACTGGCGCATGGAGCGGCACAGTCCGTCGGAAAGCACTTCATCATCTTCGGCGATCAGGATGCGCATGGATTTGTAAGTTTTGTGTAAGTAAGCGGTATTAAGGTTCGTCCGTGGGGTGGGTTTGAGTAAGGTGGCAAACTGCCGTCATACCCGTCACTCGTGGGGCTATTCTAAGTGGAGGCCGCCAATTGTCCAAGCTGCCGGGCAACAACGATAGATAAGCAGCGGACAGAATAGTCAGCCTTGTCCCAAAATGGTTCTCACATTTCGGACAGCTTGGAATTGCAATATCTGCATGTCGCCACCGCGATCTGCGATTTATTTTCAGGGAGGAAATATGCAACTTACCGAGAAGCACAAGGAGTACTGGCAGCGAAATCTCCGCGTCACGGGGATACTGCTGGCAATCTGGTTTTTCGTCACATTCGTCATCGGCTGGTTCGCCAGAGACCTGCAATCCATCACCATTTTAGGCTTCCCGTTTCCGTTCTATATGGCGGCACAGGGTTCGCTGGCGATTTACGTGGTGATTATCTGGTATTACGCCAATTACATGAACAAGCTCGATCAAGAGTACGGCGTACATGAAGGAGACGAATAATGGCTACCCAATCTCAAGCGCAGTTTTTTTCCTCGCTTAAGCGTTATTACTCCTTCTACACCGGGGGATTCGTCGCTTTCGTGATCATCGTCGCTATCCTCGAACAGATGGGCGTGCCGAACAAGATTCTCGGCTACATCTTCCTGGCCGCGACTGTGATGCTGTATGCAGGCATCGGCGTGATGTCGCGCACGGCGGACGTGTCGGAATATTACGTGGCTGGTCGCCGCGTACCGGCGCTGTTCAACGGTATGGCCACGGGCGCGGACTGGATGTCGGCTGCGTCCTTCATCGGTATGGCTGGTACGTTGTACCTGTCCGGCTATGACGGCCTCGCCTTCGTGCTGGGTTGGACCGGCGGTTACTGTCTGGTGGCGCTGCTGCTGGCACCGTACCTGCGCAAGTTCGGCCAGTTCACCATTCCCGACTTTTTGGGCGCGCGTTACGGCGGCAACATCCCCCGTTCCATCGGCGTGTTTGCGGCGATTCTGTGTTCCTTCACTTATGTGATCGCGCAGATTTACGGCGTGGGTCTGATTACCAGCCGTTTCACCGGTCTGGAATTCAGCATCGGTGTGTTCGCCGGTCTGGGCGGCATTCTGGTGTGCTCGTTCCTCGGCGGTATGCGTGCGGTGACCTGGACGCAAGTGGCGCAATACATCATCCTGATCGTGGCTTACATGATCCCGGTGGTGTGGCTGTCGGTGAAACACACCGGCAACCCGGTGCCGCAAATCGCTTACGGTTATGTGTTGGAAAAAGTCACAGCACGCGAACAAGTGCTGAACGACCCGACCACACCGGACGGTGCGAAAGAAGCAGAAGTGCGCGCGATTTTCAAGGGTCGTCAGGAAGCCGCAGAAGGCAAACTGAAGGCGTTGGAAGCGGGTGGCGTGACTTATCTGGCGGAAGAAAAAGGCAAGCTGGCACAAGCGGCGGCTGATCTGAAAGCCAAGCCGGAAGCTGATCCCGCTGCGGTAGCGGCGGCGGATAAGGCCGTGGCCGATTACCCGGTAGATGCGGCGGCTGCGAAGAAGGCATGGACAGCAGCGGCAGCCGGGGCGAAAGCCAAGACCGCACCAGTGATGAAACATGCCGAACCGTTTGCGGGCGACGAAGCAACCAGCAACAAGAAGCGCAAAAACTTCCTCGCTTTGGTGTTGTGCCTGATGGTGGGAACGGCCGCGTTGCCGCACATCCTGATGCGCTACTACACCACGCCCTCGGTGAAAGAAGCGCGCAAATCGGTGTTCTGGTCGTTGTTCTTCATCTTCCTGCTGTACTTCACCGCGCCCGCGCTGGCGGTGTTGGCCAAGTTCGACGTTTACACTTTGCTGGTCGGTTCAAGCTTCTCCGAGTTACCAAGCTGGGTGTCCGCCTGGGCATCGGTGGACAAGTCGCTGATGAGCATTACCGACATCAACAAGGACGGCATCGTGCAACTGGCCGAGGTCACCATCGGTGGCGACTTGATCGTGCTGGCAACGCCTGAAATCGCGGGTCTGCCTTACGTGATTACCGGTCTGGTAGCGGCGGGTGGTCTGGCTGCTGCGCTGTCAACCGCTGACGGTCTGCTGTTGACCATCGCCAATGCCTTGTCGCACGACGTTTACTACAAGATGATCAACCCGCATGCCGCGACGACTCGTCGTCTGGCTATTTCCAAGGGTTTGTTGCTGGTAGTGGCGGTGTTCGCGGCGTGGGTCACTTCGCTCAAACCGGGTGACATTCTGTTCCTGGTTGGTGCGGCGTTCTCGCTGGCGGCTTCCGCGTTCTTCCCGGCCTTGGCCTTGGGCGTGTTCTGGAAACGTGCCAACAAGTGGGGCGCGATCATCGGTATGTCTAGCGGTCTGGGCATCTGCATGTACTACATGTATATGACCTATCCGTTCTTCGGTGTGAACGCGCCGTTGTGGTGGGACATCAACCCGATCTCTGGCGGCCTGTTCGGTATGACTGCCGGTTTCGCCGGTGTCATCATCGGTAGCTTGTTGACCGCAGCGCCGGATAAAGAGATTCAAAATCTGGTTGACCACGTTCGTTACCCGAACCTGGAAGGCGACATCAAGACAGAAGCTGCGTAGCTGAAGTAGTAGTAGATGTAATGAAAAGGCCTGCGCAAGCAGGCCTTTTTGTTTTTGCGAGAGGAAATGCGAAAGGCAATTTAGCCATGGATGCACACAGATGAAACACGGATAAAAACTTGTGTTTCGCAGTGTTTGTTTTTATCCGTGTAAATCCGTGTTCATCTGTGGCTAATGATTTTTCAAACTGCCAGATCGGCCACCATGAAGGCCAAATCGCTGCGCCCTGTTTCCTGAATGAGCTGGCGCGTCATGATCGGATCGAAGCGGTGTAAATGCATGATGATTTCCGTGACGCGCTCGGCATCATGCAAATGATGATGCGCCATACCCAGCGCGTACCAGGCGTGCGGGTTCATCGGCTGCAACGTCGCGGCCTCCTGCAAAGCCTGCGCCGCTTCGGCATGTTTGCCGAGTTTGGCGTAACAAATCCCCAAGCCGTACCAGGCGCGGTCGAGATCGGGCTTGAACTGCGTGGAAGACTGGAACGCCTGGATCGCTGCGATCAACTCGTTCTGTTTGTCGCAAGCGAACCCCAGATTGAAATAAATCCCCGCATTCTCCGGCTCGATGCGCAGCACCTCGCGGAAGTGTGTGGCCGCCGCGCCGAAGTCGCCGCGATTGGCGTAAATGAAAGCGACGGTCTCGTATGTGCGCGCGTTGTCCGGTTCGACCTGCAACAGCAGCTGGTACTCTTCCAGCGCCGCCTCGTTTTTGTTCATAAACTGGAAATATCGCGCGCGCAAAAGGTGTTGCCATTTCTCAAAATTCATCATGAAATCCCGTGGTGAAAAGCCGCCAACATTCTCCGTTTTGCAGGCGCAAGCCGCAAGCAATATCGCCGCGAAATGTTAATATTCAACCTCGCTCATCTCCAGTGCCCACGCCATGTTCTCTCCCGAATTGTTTATCGTCAGCACCCTCAAAGCGCTGATCGAAATCGCCGCCCTCGCGCTGCTAGCCCAAGGTCTGGTCGGCTTCCTGTCCGGCAAGGCGAAAATGGATAATTTTGTGTACCGCCTGTTTCTGGTGGTCACCGCGCCGATCTACAAAATCACCCGCGCCATCACCCCCAAAATCATCGCCGACCAACACATCGGCCTCGCCAGCTTCTTCGTTTTGTTCTGGTTGTGGATCGCGTTGATTTACGCCAAAAGCTACGTTTGCCATGCGCAAAACCTGGCCTGCTTCCCCACCTGATCGCCGTTGGACTGCGCGCCCAAAAGCCGCTATCCTCCGCACCTCTCAAAAACGCGCTCGTAGCTCAGCTGGATAGAGTATCGGTTTCCGAAGCCGAGGGTCGTGGGTTCGACTCCCGCCGAGCGCACCAAACAAAAATGGGCACTGCTGAAGTGCCCATTTGTTTTTCTGTCAGGAATAAAAATCAGCCGCGCGGTTTGGCATGTGCCGGACGGAAGGCTTTGCATTGCGCCGGGTCGGATTCCAGATACGCACCTTCGATCAGGTCAATGCAATAGGGAATCGCGGGGAACACCGCGTTCAGGCAATCATCTATCGCGGAAGGTTTGCCGGGCAGATTCACGATCAGGCTTTTGCCGCGCACGCCTGCGGTTTGGCGCGACAATATCGCGGTGGGTACAAATTTCAGCGAGGCGCTGCGCATCAGTTCGCCGAAACCCGGCAACATTTTTTCGCACACGGCTTCGGTCGCTTCCGGTGTGACATCGCGCAGCGCCGGGCCGGTGCCGCCGGTGGTGACCACCAGCGAACAACCTTCGACATCGCACAATTCGATCAACGTTTTCTCGATCAGCGCTTGCTCGTCGGGAATCACCCGCGCCACCGCTTGCCATTCGCCGATGAGCACGCGCGCAAACCAGGCGTGCATCGCCGGGCCGCCTTTGTCCTCGTATTCGCCGCTGCTGGCGCGGTCGGAGATGGTCACGATGCCGATTAGAGCTTTAGTCATTTTTTACCTTTTGAAAAACAATTTGCCACAGAGATCACAGAGGACACAGAGAAAGAACGACAACTGAAAAAGTCGTGCTTTGAATTCCTTGCTTAGCTTAAGGATGGGTGAATTGCCCCAAGTGGAGGTTCGCATTTCCATCTCTGTGAACTCTGTGTTCTCTGTGGCAAAAAAGTTTTTACCAATCACCAATTCCCGCCCGCCTCAATTTGATACGCCGTATCGTCCAGCAATTGCACCGTGACGCTACCGCCCGCCGCCAAACCTTTGCTTGCAGCGGGCACGACCAGCAACCCTTCCGCTTTGGCCATGGAACCCAGAATGCCGCTGCCTTGCGCGCCGGTGGAAGTCACCGCGTAGCCGTTTTCTTCCCGCTGCAAATTCACGCGGATGAATTCGGTGCGCTTGTGTTTGTGTTTCACGTCGTGTGTGAGTCGCGCCTCAATGGTGCGGCGATAAAGGCGCGCGTGTCCCATCATTTTTCGCAGCGCGGGCAACACGAATTCCTCGAAGCACACCATGCTGGACACCGGGTTGCCGGGCAGGCCGAACACGCAGGAATTTGCGGTGACACCGAACGCCAGCGGATGGCCGGGCTTCATTTCAACGCGCCAGAATTTCATCAACACGCCTAACGCTTCCAGTGTCGGGCGCACGTAGTCGTGTACGCCCACCGAAGTGCCGCCGGACACCAGCAACACGTCGTAAGTCAAACCTGTTTGCAGCGCGCGATGTAGTTCGTCCGGGTCGTCGCGTGCGATGCCCAGCAGCGTCGGTTGAATACCCAGCGCCTGCACTTGTGCCATCAGCGCGTAGCTGTTGGCATCGGGAATTTTGTTGGCATCGAACGGGTCGTGTAATCCTTCCAGCTCGTCGCCGGTGGAAAGAATCGCCACGCGCGGCTGGCGTACCACCGGCACAGCGTCGCACTTCACCATCGCCAGCAAGCCGACCGCGCCCGGCGTAATCGTTGTGCCCGCCTGCAACACCACCTCGCCGTCTTTCATGCTTTCGCCGCGCGGGCGGATGTCGTTGTCGGGCTTCACCGTGCAATTGATCTGAACTTGGGTGTTGGAAATCGCTTGCGTATCTTCCACGCGAATCACCGTATCCGCGCCCGGTGGCACGGGCGCGCCGGTCATGATGCGCGCGCACTGCCCGGCCAACACCGTCTTGCTCGGCATGTCGCCCGCTTTGATGTCCTCGATAATTTCCAG
>JAGVNQ010000210.1 GCA_020053195.1 Sideroxydans sp. | reverse complement strand
ATCAACGGCTCGCAGTGCGGCCCGATTTCTTCGCCGAATTTTGCGCCAGAGGCTTTGGCCGCATCCAGGCTTTCCCAGTACACCATATCTATCCATTCGCCGTCGTCGGTTTCGGACAGGCTGCGAAAACGGAAGCCGGGCTGCACTTTGATCCAGTCATTGATCTTCTCGTTGGCCTTCAGCCAGTCGGCGGCGGTCTTGTCATTTTTCAAACGGAAACGTACCAGTTCAATCGTGTCGGACATGTTTTTCTCCTTGTTGTATTGTCGATAATTCCAATTCAATTCCCGCCATCATTACTGTGCGACAAATATCGCGTCGCAACGTTTCTGCGTCTCCGGGAAAGAAACATCTTCGATATGTGTCATAACGTGCCAGTTGTGTCCGAAAGGATCGGTCAGCATACCGGCGCGGTCACCGTAGAATTGATCCTTGACCGGCTCCACCGCTGTTGCGCCCGCATCCAGCGCGCGTCGGAAGGTGGCATCCACATCGGGCACATACAGCGCGATGCCAACGCTGGTTCCACCCAAGGTCTTAGGGCTTTTGTTTTTCCAGGCCGGCATTTCTTCCGACAGCATGAGTCTGGCCTCATCAATCTTCAATTCGGCATGTCCGATCACCCCATCAGGCGTGGTGATACGACCGACCTCAATTGCGCCAAATGCTTGCTGGTAAAACCGGATCGCTTCCGCCGCGCCCTTCACGACCAGGTAAGGCGTTATCGGCTGAAACCCCGCAGGAATGTGGTTAACTTTGTTCATGTTTTCTCCTCTTGCGTTGTCGCCGGGAAATCCGGCAAGGAGAATGCTACGCACCTGCTGCTGACAACGTGATGTCAGCAGAGATTTTTCTCGACATCTTCAAGTTCCAGCAACAAGCGCAAACGCTCGTGCTTCGCCACTTCACGCCAAGGTTGTCCGGTCAGCGCGCCTTCCATCGCCCACAACAAATTGAGACTGACATTTCCTGTGCGCTTGACTTGTACATAAGCGCGCACCGCGCCCAGTTCGCGCATTTGTTCCAGCGTAACAAAGCCCGCCTTCGCCAGCATCTGCTGCGACTTGGGGCCGAAGTTGGGAAGGTCGGCGATTTGTGTCATTCACCTTCCCAATAGTCCGACGCGACCGTCTCGCCGATCTGCACTTCGCCACAGCCTTCCAGCACGAAGAACGTCTCTTCGTTTACGTGGTGACTGTGCGGCGGAAATGCGCGCATGCCTGGCGGCACAGCGGTGATGTTATAGCCCAGCTTTTGCGCGCC
Source organism: Sideroxydans sp. (assembly GCA_020053195.1). Taxonomy (GTDB): domain Bacteria; phylum Pseudomonadota; class Gammaproteobacteria; order Burkholderiales; family Gallionellaceae; genus Sideroxyarcus. The sequence continues at coordinate 6,305 of JAGVNQ010000210.1, read as the reverse complement.
TATTCGGGCAGAAATGCGTGCCATGCGCGCTTCATATCATTTCGCCAAATCGCCGCTGGGTGTCATTCCCGGGGGCGGTGGCAACAATTTAACATCGGCCATATTGATGACAGGTTTGCTCATAACGTTTCCTCCAATGGATTGTCTGACGACAGTCTGCACCTAGGCTGCTGCCAACGGGATGGCAGCAGCCCCACCTGAATATTCGATTCAAATCGTCTGCGGTGAAAATACCCTGAGCGCCAACCTGCGAGTTTGGTCGCGTACATCATTCGGCCAATTCTCCGTTAACACACCGAATTGCTCGGGCTGGTCGGCGAACAATGCGCGCACGGCTTCTTCGTATCCCGGCAAATTGCCCGCCATGGCCGACATGAACCGATACGATGATTCTTGCGCCAAACGCCGCCTATCCTTGATCTCGTTGGCACGGCTGGCAGCTTCCACCAGTCTGCGCAATGCGACCGATGCTCCTCCGGGTTGTGCCCCAAGCCATTCCCAGTGTCGCGGCAGCAAGGTTACTTCGCGCGACACCACCCCCAGCTTGGGACGACCGGGCAACTTTGCACCCTCTGGCTGCGTTGGAATCTCCGCTTCAGGCAATGCTGGCAGACGCGCCAGCACCGCTTTCAGCGAACCGCGAAAATCCACTTCGACAGGTTCGCTCGTTACATCGTCAAATATCAGAATATGGGATTCCGTGCCCATATCCACCGCTTGCTTGACTGCCGCAACAACATCAAGAAGCGATCCTGCCGCTATACATTTCGTTCCGCCAAAAGCGATGACCGATTGAGAATTATTCATATTTGCATCCCACTGTTTTAAAGTTGGCGCACATTTTTACCCGGGTAATTTCAAAAGTCAATATTACCCGGGTAATATATCTAAATATCGGACTATTCCCGTTTGCTGCGCATGGCGAAAAACTTTTTCATGCTTTTGTCTTTGACGAAGCGCCGATATTCCTCACTCTCCACCGCATACAACGCAATCCCGCCTTGCGCGTCGTAATGCGCGCCCCAGCCGTATTGCTTTGTCAGCGGCGATGCACGCATGCAGGCGCAGGGCTTGGCGAAATACTCCGCCCATAATTGCGGGCGGCGCGCTTTGACTTCTGCTGGTGGAATCTGTTTGTGTTTCAGATGGGTGGCGAATTTGAGTTCTTCCAGCGTGTAGCCGTAAGGCTTGCCGCTCAACAGTTCGTATTCGATGGTGGCGATGGTGGGCTTGCCGTTTTTCGTCTGCGGCACGACGGCGGCTTTGAGATCGCAGTCGGGGGCGATTTCGATGAACTGATTGACAGGATTGCTCATTAAAATTTCCTCCGTTGGCGCTCCCTAGCGCATCGCAAGAATTTCTTCCCTGCGAAAACAATCCATCGCGTGGTCGTTCACCATGCCGGTGGCTTGCATGTGCGCGTAGCAAATTGTCGAGCCGACGAATTTGAAACCGCGCTGGCGCAGGTCGCGGCTCAGCGCATCCGACTCGGGGCTGGTCGCCCTGTAATCTTGCGGCGATCTGATTTCATTCACGATGGGTTTGCCTTCGACAAATTGCCAGATGTAGGCATCGAAGCTGCCGAATTGCTGCTGCACTTCCAGAAATTTTTGCGCGTTGTTGATCGCTGCCACAACCTTGGCGCGGTCGCGGATGATTCCGGCATCGCCAAGAAGTTGCTCGATTTTCAGATCGTCATATCCGGCGATCTTGCGCGGATCAAAGCCATCGAACAATTTGCGATAGTTCTCGCGTTTGCGCAGCACGGTGTACCAACTCAACCCGGCCTGCGCGGCTTCCAGTGTGAGGAACTCGAACAGAATCCGGTCGTCATGCACAGGCACGCCCCATTCCTTGTCGTGGTAGTCAATGTAATCCGGTTTGCTGAGATCGACCCAGCCGCAGCGGCAGACTTCATGCGCTTTTTTCATGTTGACCCTCGCTTAGCGCATCGGTTGCCGAATAACAGTTTTCCACTTTGCCGGATCAGCTTTACGGATGTCACTCAAATAAATTTCATGGTGCTTGCCGCGACGCTGATGTCCGCTGCTCTCGATGAAGTGATGCACTTTCTCGATGTTCGGCGCTTCCTCACTGAACGGGCCGATGTGCATGATCTGCGCGCATTGTCCTTCATCGAATCTATCAAAACGCAGCTGGGAAAGAGCGGCTGGATTTCTCTTTTTGCGCACCTCGTTGACCGCCGCGTCCACCATGTCGCGTGTCACCAATTCCGGCTGCGCGATCATCATCGTCCACAGCCATTGGTTTTTTTCGCCTGATGCAAATGCGCTCATATCGTCCGCCCACCACAGCCCTTCCAGCGGCATCACGCCGTAGTCAATCGCCAGCACACTTTTTTTCACCGCGAACTTCAGCGTGTAAGCCACGGCATACAACGCCTCGATGGCCGCTGCATATTCCGGCGCAGTATTGGGATCGCCCTTGCCGTCTATCATCAGAAAATTCATGGGCGGCACTTCCACCTGAGATACTTCTATAGCGGAAGGTTGGTACAAATGTTTGAGCTGTTTTTTTAAATCCAGAATTTCCATGCTGCCTCCATAAACCGGAACTGGAATTTAACCTATGCTGCTGACAGCATGGTGTCAGCATAAACCTTGAAAATCCATTTGTCGTCATTCCGGGCTTGACCCGGAATCCAGAAATTAAACAACGGCGCGCGTTGCGCGCCACTGGATACCCGCCTTCGCGGGGATGACGTACTACTTCCCTTTGCCTGTTTTCCCGGAATTTTCAACTACACGAAATTCGACCATGCGCTTCACCAGCTCCAGCGGCAGCGGTTTATCCAGCGGAAACTGCACCGCGCCTTTCGAGGTTTTGTATGCTTTCAGATCGTCCTGAAAAGCGCTGATGCCGCTGGGGGTCGGATAAAAACCGATGTGGTTTTTGTAAGCCGCGAAATGCACGAGGTTGCCGTTAAGAAAATAGGTCGGCATCTGGTAGCTGATTTTTTCGGTCGCTTGCGGTGCGGCTTGGCGTATGGTCTGGCGCAGTATTCCCAGAATAGCTCGCACCGCAGGCGGAAAACCCGCGATGTATTCGTCAATATTTTCAGGCGTGACTTGATCTGCTTTCATCACGTTAACCTCTCATCGTTTTAACATAGACTAGTAATTGGTCGAGCGCGATGCCCCAGCCTTCATAGAAACCCATCGCTTCATGTTGCTTGCGCGACGCTTCGTCGCCATGGCGCACGGTAGCGATGTAGCGTGTTCCCGTGCCGCGAGTTTCAAGCGCAATCGTCGCGGTAAATTTAAAGTCCACCGTGGAATCCGTATGCTCCCCTGCGGCGAGCGGACGGTAGCCGGGCAACAGCGCGTTGGTCCAGGTCAGTTTTTCGTTTGCTATCACTTCGAGGTAACAGCCGTCACCCGGAAACTGCTGGCCTTCCGGCGATTGCATCACGGTGCGAAACAGGCCGCCGGGACGCAGGTCGATTTCGCACTCGATCACTTTCCACGGCACGGGACAAAACCACGGCATCAGATGTTCCGGTGTCGTCCAGACTTTCCAGACCAACTCTCTGGGCACATCGACGATACGTTCAAAACTGAGATCGAGTTTGGGGTCTAGCGGGGTCGGGTTCATGATCGTTCTCCTTTCATCCAAAAAAGTTCATCCTACAACCCCCTCAACTTCATAAGTTGATGAGGTAAGTGCCGCCTCAATCTTTGCTGTCGCAATTCAACATCCATTGCACACCAAAGCGGTCTGTCAAACTGCCGTAATACGCGCCCCAGAACATATCCTGCAAGGGCATTTCCACTTTGCCGCCCGCCGCCAGCGCATCGAACAAACGTTTGGTTTCGGCGCGGGTGTCGGGTTGCAGGTTGATGTACAGGTTGTTGCCGATGTTGACCTTGAAGCCCATGGACTCCGGCGCGTCCGTGCCCATCAGCTCGAACCCGCCCAATATCGGCAACGCGACATGCATCACCAGATCGAGATCGGCAGCGGGCAGCGGCGGCTGATCCGGTTGCGGCGGCATGTCCCTGAAGCGCCCGATGGGGGTGGAAAACTCCGTGCCGAAAACCGACTTGTAGAAATTGAAGGCCGCTTCGGTGGTGCGCGGGAAATTCAGATAGGTGCTGACTTTTGCCATTTTGGGTTCCTCCAGTGCTTATGAAGCAATTGAAATACTGATGCGGCCTCAATAACGTATGAAGCGTTTGGCTGTGGCCGGGTGCGCCGATGTCCCGTCGGCTCTTTCAATTGTCCTTGCCGACGAGGACGTCGGCGCTCCCAATATCTATTCGCAAAGCGACTTCAACCTGACCAAGGCCTTGGGCCAGGCGTCGGTCATATACTGCTCGAACTCCGCAGGGATGCCGGACATTTCAACCTTGAGCTCGGTGCTGTCATCGCGCTCGGCAAAGGTGTAATTCTCGTATGCGGACGCCCACGTTTTTGCTTCCGGGCTTTCCGTGTCGTCTATCCCGTCCTTGACGATGCCCAGATGCTTGATGGAGAGGTAGCGATAAGGCTGGTTTTCGGCAATGACAGACGTCATGCCGCCGGAGCCGTCGGCGCCGAGGAAGCGGATCTTCTTGCCCTGTTCCCAAGAACCTTCATAGTAACAACCCTCGCCGAACTCGACGGTCCAGATGCGGTAGGTGTCCTGTTGCAGCATGGTGTTCCACACCTTTTCCTTCGGAGCCTTGATGGTGATCGAATAATGTATTGAGCTCATGATTGCCTCCTTATCGTAAAAGGGATCACTTGACCTGCCGCGCATAGCTGATGGTCAATATTTCCCAGCGGTGACCGTCCGGCTCGTCCCAATAGATATTTCCGTACCGCTTGTTGATTCGCATATCCATTGCTCCGTCCGGAGTGCTGCGATACCCGATTCCGGCAGCCTTGATGCGTCCAAGAATGGCATCGAAGTCTTGCGGGCTGACGCGGAAGCAGAAGTGGTATATGGGGAACGCCTCGTCCGTATCCTGGAAATCCAGCGTCAAGCCGTCGTTGACATACACGGGAGAAAACGGGCCTTCCCCGGATTCCGCCCACTGCACGTCCAGCAGTTCCGCCAGCAGTCTTGCGGAAGCAATCGCTGTGCGGGAGGGTACGATGGTATGGTCGAGATGGATGGTCATGGCGATTCTCCAGGCGCGGCTGCAATCAGACGAACGAACCCGATTTGATCGCACCCGCAGGTTCGTAGCTCGCGATAATGACGCCGGTCGCTGTTACCTTCGAGTCGGTGAGTTTGAATCCCTCGGGTCGAGTGCCTTCGGCGAACAACCGTTTGCCCGGTCCCAACGTCACAGGAAGGATCCACAAATGCATGACATCTATCAGCCCGTTCGCCAGCAGCGTCTGCACGAGCTTGCCGCTGCCATGAACCCAGAGATCCGGCGCGTCCATCTCCTTCAGCTTCCTGATCTCGCCGACCACGTCGCCCGTGACCAGCGTCGAGTTGTTCCAAGTCAACTGCCGCTGTGTGTGAGAAACCACGTATTTTCTGGTGCGGTTAAAGGGCAATGCGACGCTCTGATCCGTAGTCGCCGTCGGCCAGTACGCGGCAAAAATGTCGTAGGTACGCCGACCCAGCAGGAGTTCGAACGACTGTCGCATAAATCCGTCCATCGTGCTACCCCCTACATCGTCCCAGTAGCCAAACATCCAGCCGCCGTGACTAAAGCCGCCATCGCGGTCTTCATTCGGACCGCCCGGCGCTTGCATCACGCCATCGAGCGTCACAAAAGTGGTGGTGATGATTTTTCTCATGGCTCTCTCCTTGTTCAAGAAATTGTTTTTCCGTCATAGGCCAGCCTGAGCGTCGCGATGTCGAACTTCTTCATTTTCAGGAACGCTTCGGTGACGCGCGCCAGCGCTTTGCGGTCTTTGGATTTTTGCATCTCAACCATGGCGGTCGGCACAATCTGCCAGCTCACACCAAACTGATCCTTGAGCCAGCCGCAGGCTTCGGCCTCGGGCACGGCGGAGAGTTTTTCCCAGTAGTAATCGATCTCTTCCTGCGTGTCGCAATGCACCACGAACGAAATCGCCTCGTTGAACTTGAACAGCGGACCGGCACTCATTAACTGGTATTCCTGTCCGAACAGCCGGAGGGTGACGATCTCAACCGTGCCGGAGGGCGTATCTTCCAGCGTGGTGCTGTCGATGATCTGCGCGTCCTTGAACACGGAAGTGTAAAACTCTGCGGCTGCGCGGGCTTCCTTGTCGAACCACAGAAAGGGAATGATCTTTTGCATGATTTTTCTCCTTTAGTCACTAACCAGCCAAATGGTGTCAAAACGTGACAAGATTTT
>JAGVNQ010000030.1 GCA_020053195.1 Sideroxydans sp. | reverse complement strand
CTTTGTGTTTTGTTATGTACAATTCTATTGCAACTGGTAAAACTTAAGCGGTCGCGCATTTATCTCGCAAATCATGCAGATTTATCGCGCGCCGCATCAACCAATCCCAAGGGAACCAGCGCCGACAAGGAAAAGTTGTTTGTTGGCATACAAATACCGGTTCCGCGCGACATGGGCCCGGCTGGCGCGGCAGTGCCCAGCCCGATGAAGGGCGGCAGCCTGCACTACACCGGCGACAAAGGCACAACCGTCTATACCAAATCACCGGTGCTGGACAACGTGCCAATCGTGCTGACCAACCCCGGCATCTGGGATGCGTTGGGATTGCCGCTGACTCCGTTCACTGATCGTGCCGCAGCGCAGGATCTGTTGACGCTGACCGAATCGGATATTCAGCCGTTCCAGGAAGCCTGGGTGAGTATGGTTGAAGCCGAAGGCGGTGCGCCGGTGATTGATTCGCATTCGGGCAAGCCTGTCAGATTTGTGGGTACTAACCCTATCGACATTCCCAATTGCGCCAATTGCCACAGCAACAAGACGGCCAATGGCGACAAATTCACGCGCTACAAACAAGAGCGTGAATTCTGGAAAGGTCTGGGCGCAAGCGACTGGATTGCCAACCTGAAAGCGACTTCAGTTTCCATTCTGGAAATGCACGATGATAAGACCGGCACCGATTTCATGAAGAACTACAACCCGCTCAGCCGTTCGCTGGATAACCGTCTGGGTCGTGACCCGGTGCTGTGCCAGAAGTGCCATGCGGACAACGTCATCGGCGTGTTGCAGTCCAAGAGTTTCAAAGATCCAAAAACCGGTAAGGAAAATGTGATTCAGGCACTGACCCAAGCCATGCATACCGTGCACCAGACCATGGCTCCTATGCCCGACTCGCAAGGCCGTACCGCAGCTTGCCAAGGTTGCCACCCGGCTCACCGCCAGGACGGCAAGATGGAAATGTATCCGATCACGCTGGATGGCAAAAACACTTACGCCAAAGGCGACAACCGCGATGCGGCAGGCGGCTGTTATGTCGGGCGCGATGTGCATGCCAATCCGAACAAGGATAAAGATGGCGTGGGCACACCCGAGCATCTGAACTCTATCGGCAAATGGATGCAGACCAACGTTTCCAATATCGGCAACGATAAAGGCGGCAAAGGTTTGTGGTGTACCAACTGCCACAGCCAACTGTCACGCGAGTTGTATCAGCGCGACAACTTGAGCAATGCGTTCAAGCAGGAAGGCACAACCATCCGCAACAAATCGCTGGATGAAATCGCCGCAGCTATCGGTATCACCACCGACGAGTTGAAGAGCAAGTACCTTGATCCCAAGGTAGTGCTCAACAGCAAGGGCGAAGACACACCGGGACAATCCGGCATCCTGAAGGTCTGGGCAAAAGATCGCATGGTTCCCGACATTGCCGTGATCGCGTTGCAAGGAAACGGTCCGCTGGTCAGCAAGGATGAAGATGGCGACATCAATGTTTCCATCCTGTCCGCCAATCCGGCTGTGGATGTGAAGACGCTGAAACTGCCAGCGGGTGCGACCGGTGCAATGGCCGTGCCCTACGACGCAGCGACGCATGGTCGTGATTACTGGTTGTCTCCGGGCGCACCGCACTGCGCGGATTGCCACGCTGCACCGTTTGTGGAAGGTCAGGGCGGAGCTGCATTCCCGATCAACCAGCCGGGCAAATACAGCAACATGCGTTATTCCAAGGGACACTCCGGTCTGGCTTGCCAAGCTTGTCACCAGTCTATCCATGGTCTGTATCCGGTAACGCCGAAGACTGACGAAACTTCCTACAAACAGGCAGCGCAGTACAACCCGGACGGATCGCACGGTCCGTTCAAGTGTGCCGCTTGCCACGAAACCAACAAGGCCGGCGTGCCGCACATTGCCGACAAGAAAGAGCATGTCTGGAATGGCAAGCCCATCCTGAACAACTACGATGCAGCGGTAAGCTGGATGCATGGTAGTGCGCCCGACCTTGGCGGTGCGATACCCAGAAAGTAAGCTGGGTCGCATGCAGGGATTGATAGTGAAGCATTAACAAATCGGGGGCATCTGCCCCCGATTTGTTTGCAGTGCAATTTGTGGCCTTATGGAATTCCTCTCTATGCAATTAAACATTCTCTGTTTAAATGCCAAGGGTCAACATTTGCCTTAATGAAGAAAGGAAGCAACGCAATGAAGATTAAAACACTTCTGCTCAGGATTCTGCTGCTGGTTACTTGTTCGGTCATCGCGCCGCTCACGGCCAACGCCGAACAAGTTCTGGCCACGATTGGCAGCATGCAAGTTACTTCCGACGATTTGAACGCGGCGATGGCCAGTTCGCCTTTTGCCACGCAGGCAACTTCGATGAATGAAGACGACCAGGCCGGTTTGCGCGGCGACATGTTGCGGCGTTTGGTGGCGGCGCGTTTGCTGTCGCTCGAAGCGCAAAGGCTGGGGCTGGATAAAACCAAAGCTTTTCAACAAGACATGGAAAGTTTCCGTCTGGGGCTGCTTTACAGTTTCTACATGGATAAATTGCGCGAACGCATTGTCATTCCGTCCGACACATTGGCCGCCATGAAACATCAGTTCAAAAGTGATACGGAAGGCATGACCGCCGCCAAAGCGGCTTACGTTTCAGAACAATACAAAACATTGAAACTGACCACCCTGCAAAATTTGTTGAAGCAGGACAACATCAAGCTGTACGAGGAACGGATAAAACCGGGCATCAAATCGGACACCGTGCTGATGCAAGGCAAGAGCATTCAGATCAAATACGGCGATATTGTCGATAGAAAAGAATATCCGTCGCTGCCCAACCCGGAGTGGGTAAAGGAACAACTATACAAGCGCGGAGAATTGTTGCTGGTGGCCAAAGCAGCCGACAAGGAAGGCGTAAATGTCGCGGCCAAGCTCGCGCAATACCGGAGCGAACGTTTGCCTGCGGTGATGATGGATGTCCAAACCAGAAAATGGATACCCGGTGAAAAGACCGTGCGCCGCTGGTTCGACAAACATCCCGAAGTATCCCGAATCCCGGAACGTCGCCATGTAGGTCAGCTGGTAGTTGCCACGCGCAAGGAAGCCGAAGCGTTGCGCGCCCGTATCGTGCAGGGCGAAAGCCTGTTCACGCTGGCCGGACAATTCAGCATAGACCCGATAGGTCGTAAACAGAATGGCGATATGGGCTGGATGATCGCCGGACGCGGCATGCCCGAACTTGAAAATGCACTTGCCAAACTGCAAGACAACCAACTCAGCGACATCATCACAACCAAAGTTGGGTTTCACCTGTTGACCGTGCTTGAGAGAAAGCCGCAAGGTCAAAAAACCTACGCCGAAGTGCATGACCGCGTCAGACAGTTAATCATCAACGAAAACCTCCCGACCTATCTGGGCGAACTGGAACGACGCTACAAAGTGACATGGCATGTCATAAAAGTGCGCGATGAAAGCGCACCGAAATAAAATATTCCGTCATTCCGGCGCAGGCCGGAATCCAGCGGTTTTATTCAACATGCATTTACTGGATTCCCGCCTGCGCGGGAATGACGAGAGAGATGCCCATAACTGAAAAAACGTAATGACATTTACCCGAAGCCTTTTGTTCATGCTTGCCGCCATTGCCTCAGGCATGGCAATGGCGGCAAATGTTCCCGCTGAAAGTGTCGCAGCCCCAGCGATAACCTCAAAAGCGCAGCCATCGAAAGCAGAAAAAGAGCGCGACATGAAAGCGCTCGCTTTGACCGGTTTGGATGGTGAAAAACACAGCCTCGCCGAGTGGAAAGGCAAAGTCGTCTTACTTAACTTCTGGGCGACCTGGTGCTCGCCCTGCCTGTACGAAATCCGCGATCTGGTGGGCTTTCAGGAGCAGTATCAGGCGCGTGGCCTGCAAATTATCGGGGTGGGGCTGGACGCGGAAAACAAATTGCGCAACGTGCAGCGCACGCTGGAAATCAACTACCCCGTATTGGTGGCCGACCCGGCAATCTACAGCGGCCTGCTGCCGTTATGGGGAAACAGCAGCGGCGTAGTCCCGTATAACGTGGTGCTTGACCGCGACGGGCGCGTGATCTACGCCCATTCCGGCTTGTTGAACCGCGAGATTTTCGACGAGTACGTGCTGCCGTTGCTCGATTGAACTAGACGACTTGCCCCGCAAGCCAATAAATACGCCATTCTCCATGAGGTGCATGATGTAGATCGCCTATTGACGGGCGTTCCCATGAGGTTGGGTGTTGAAATAGGCTCTCCGCATTGCATTTGGCGGGAGGATGCCGCCAACAGT
>JAGVNQ010000067.1 GCA_020053195.1 Sideroxydans sp. | reverse complement strand
GCGCTGAAAGTGGCGCGCGGCAACCGGCGCGAGGTGGTGAGCAAAATTCTGGAAGCGATACGCGCGCGTTTGGACGGCAACAATATTTCCGCCGAAGTGCGCGGACGCGAAAAACATTTGTACGGCATCTATCGCAAGATGCAATCCAAGTCGCTGGCATTTTCGCAAGTGCTGGACATCTACGGCTTCCGCGTGCTGGTCAACGACGTGCCCTCGTGTTATCTGGCGCTGGGCGCGTTGCACAGCCTGTACAAACCGTTTCCCGGCAAGTTCAAGGACTACATCGCCATTCCCAAAGGCAACGGCTACCAGTCGTTGCACACCGCGCTGTTCGGCCCGTTCGGCACACCCATCGAAGTGCAGATCCGCACCCACGAAATGAACAAGCTGGCGGAAAGCGGCGTGGCCTCGCACTGGTTGTACCGAACCTCGGAAACGCAAATCAACGAACTACACCAGAAGACGCACCAGTGGCTGCAAAGCCTGCTGGAAAGTCTGGCGCAGAGCGGCGATTCGGTCGAGTTTCTGGAACATCTCAAAGTGGATTTATTCCCGGACGAGGTTTATGTGTTTTCGCCCAAAGGGAAAATTTACGCCATGCCGCGCGGTGCGACCACCGTGGATTTTGCCTACGCGGTACACACCGACATCGGCAATTGCTGCGTATCCAGCAAAGTCAACTCGGAGCTGGTGCCGCTGCGCACCGAGCTACACAACGGCGACCGCGTGGAAATCATCACCGCGCCGCACGCCCACCCCAATCCGGCTTGGCTGGGTTATGTGGTGACCAGCAAGGCGCGCGCAGAAATCCGCCACGCGCTGAAGACCATGCACCTGAACGAATCGTCCAAGCTGGGCGAAAGGCTGCTGGCGCAAGCGTTCAATTCGCCCGGACAGAAACTGAACGAAGTGGACGATGTGCGCTGGGAAAAACTGCTGAAAGAAACCGGCGCAAAATCCCGGCAGGATATTTTCACCGACATCGGCTTGGGCAAACGGCTCAACGTGGTGGTAGCAAAACAGCTCGCCAGCAGCGGCGACACCATTTCCAGCGATGCCACCGGCAATGCCGTGGTCACCATCCAGGGCACCGAAGGCATGGCGGTGCAGTTCGCCAAATGCTGCCGCCCCATTCCCGGCGACCCCATCATCGGGGTCATCAAGAGCGGACAAGGACTGGTGGTACACACCCACGACTGCCCGACCCTGCGCAAAGGTCGCGGCAGCGAACAATGGCTGGATGTGGTGTGGGACAAAAACATCGCACGCGCTTTCGATGTCAGCCTCAAACTCATCGTCGCCAATCGCCGGGGCGTGCTGGCCAAAGTGGCCTCGGCCATCGCCGAAGCGGAATCCAATATCGAAAACGTCAATTTCAGCAACGAAGGCGAATACACCGCCATCTATTTCACGCTTCAGGTCAACAACCGCATCCACCTCGCCAACATCATGCGCAACCTGCGCAAAATCGCGGAAGTGGTGCGCATCATCCGCGCCAAGAACGTTACGTAAATCTTTCCCCCTCAATTTTTCCAATCGGGAGATCGCATGAAAAACACGCTGAAGCCGGGCCTCCGATACGAACACACATTCCTCATCCCGCCGTCCAAAACCGTTCCCGCGCTATACCCGGAGGCGGAAGAATTCCGCGCCATGCCGGAAGTTTTCGCCACCGGATTTCTGGTCGGCTTCCTGGAATGGGCGTGTATCAAATGCATCAACCCGCACATCGACTGGCCGACCGAACAAACCCTGGGCACGCACATCAACGTATCCCATCTAGCCGCCACCCCGCCCGGCCTGGAAGTGACCGCAAAAGTGGAACTGATCGAAGTGGAAGGACGAAGACTGGTATTCCAGGTCGAAGCCCACGACGGCGTGGAAATGATTTCCAAGGGCACGCATGAGCGGTTCATCGTCAACAAGGAAAAATTTGAGGCCAAGGTCGAAAGCAAACGTCAGCGCTAAGGCGCACTTCGCGCAAACCCAAATATTCGTTTAGCTCGGCACTCCGGCGCAGGCCGAAAATCCAGCAAGTAAAACACTTCGCGAAGCGGGCAAAAACTCAACACTTCGAAGATGCCCGCCAATAGGCTGTCCGCATCATACGATTGATGGAGAGTGGCGTGTTTATTGGCTTGGTAAGCTACATAACTGAACTAAAGCGGGGTAAGCGAGTGCATTTGCACCTGCTATCGTTCTTTCTTGTGCTCTCTACCGTCTCGCCCCTTACCGTCATGCTCTTTGCCTTCTTCCTTCACCCGCTTGAGGATATATTTCAGATCAAAGTCCAGCACTCTGGCGACCGAGGGGCACATAAAATTAAAGCAAGGTAAGGAGCAAATCAGAATAAAAACGGCCTATATATTTTGCCAGCTTACCCGTACGCCAACAAATACGGCCATCTCCATCAAGTACATAGCGCAGATCGCCTATTGGCGGGCGTTCCCGAGCAGTTGGGTTGGGCAATTTTGTGAATGACGGGGCAAACGTTTGTATCCGTCCTGTCCAATCGTAAAACAATTTGCCCAACCCTCTCATTTTATGGATAATGCGCGCCCTTATAGGTATCCGTGCGCGTACAACCGCCGCGCCCAATTTTAGTTAGGAACAAAAATGAGAGCAGACATCCACCCCGCATACAATGAAGTTGCCGTCACTTGCAGTTGCGGCAATACGTT
>JAGVNQ010000281.1 GCA_020053195.1 Sideroxydans sp. | reverse complement strand
ATCCACTGCGCTTGACGTTACATCGTACCTAGCTAGCTCTGCCATGCGGTTCACTTGATCCACTGCGCTTGATGTTACATCGTACCTAGCTAGCTCTGCTATGCGGTTCATTTTATCCACTGCGCTTGATGTCAAACCGAAATTGGCCAGTTCTGCCGCTCTGCTGATTTGATTTTCTGTTACTTCTTGTCGAACCTCAATAATTTCTGCAATTACCTTTTCGCTAACTTCTGTTTTGCTCGTTCGGGCTGTCTCCTCAATAAATTTGTCTACGGTGTACATCCAAAAATTTTGGCCTACCGTTGAAAGAAACTCTTCTCGAAGTTCTGTTCTTGGGCCAATGGTTCGGCCTGACTGCTCAAGCCACCAATCTTCTTTTTTGTCATCGGTAACAAAAATAACGGATTTTGTTTCAATTTTTGCCTTATTGAGCAGTTGTTTCCAAAGGATGAGATCCCCAAATTTACGATATGGATCGCCAGAGGCTTCCTTCTTTCCATCCTTATAACCTGGAGGAATTTCATTTTGATAACGTTTATCACCTTCTGAGGCAATATTCGCAAGTGTCGCTTCATCAAATGTGGCGCCCGTCCTGTTCTCTGATAACGATTGCACGAACTCAAGCACTTCATCATTGGTTAGTCGGTCAAACAATGCAGTTTTCTGAGCTTCTAGTTTCGCCACAAGTTTATTTACTTGTTCGGAAAAATCCGACAAATCAGTGTCAGGAAGGAAGGGGTGTTTCTTTTTATTCGATAAAGTCGAAGTGAGATCGGTAATCGTCCTAATTGCCTTTGTGTATTCATCCGCATGAGCTGCGGTTACAGTCAAGCGGTTCTTGAGAAACTCTTTTGCTGCTTGATGAGGAATAAACAGCCGTTGCTTAACTGATTCGAGTGCGCGCTCGAGTTCGCGCCTAGTTTCTGGAGAGTATCGATATAAATTAAGCAGGACATTTGCGTCGAGCACAAATAAACAGCTTTCCCACAAAGCTGCAAATTCATCTTGGGTTGGCCTGAAGTGGCCTGGGAAAGTTGAACGCATTGCAAATCCTTTGTTTTTTCCCGCCCCCAACGCCTTATAAATCGCGGTGCGAGGTCGGGTTGATTCTCCTAATTGGTGAGCTAGTCTGCCATTTGACATTCACCAAATTAGTATTTATCCCCGTCCAAGTAACACGGGGACTCTAAATACATCAACCCGAAATCTATCAGCTAAATCTCCCTACAGCCAGCAGGAAGAATATATAGGCCGCCGGGTGCAGGGCGAGCGCGATCATCAAGTGAGTCAGCTTCGCATTTCATTTTGAACCTTTCATTGACCAACCCCTTCGCCATGTATAGACTCACGTTTATACATTTTGCATCAAGGAGTAATTCATGGCTGAAGCAGTGCTGGACATCAAGCAGTGGGGCAATAATCTGGGGGTTCGTTTACCTGCGGCGGTGGCGCGGGAGGCGCATTTGCATGTGCATCAGCGGGTGCGGGTGTCGGTGGAGGGCGATCAAGTTGTCATCAAGCCGTTCGATGCGCTGCGTCTGACGCTGGAGCAGCGCGTTGCTGCTTACGATGTGAAGCGGCACAGTGGCGAGCAGATGACTGCCACGCAAACGCTGGGAGCGGAACGGTGGTAGTCGCGCCCAAGCCGCTGGCGAAAAAGCGCTGGATACCGGATCGGCAGGACATCATCTGGATCGATTGCAACCCGCAAGCGGGGAGGGAGATGCGCGACGTGCATCCGTTTTTGGTGCTTTCGCCGCGTATCTTTAACGAGAAGACTTCTTTGGTCATCGGTTTGCCGATGACGACCGCCGAATACAATTCGGATAATCCGTTTGCGGTCGCGGTGGGGGAGGCGTGGGAAAAGAAGGCAGGGCTGATGACCAGCTATGTGCTTTGCCATCAACCAAAATCTTTCGATTGGCGCTTGCGCAAAGCCAAAGCGCATCCGCTCAAAACCTTGCCCGATGCTTTGTTCGCTGAAGTTTGCGAACGTCTGAATCAGATCATTTGCTTGGGCTGATCCGCCCCCTTTTATTTTTCACCTTCTTGCAAACGCCCGCCAATAGGCGATCCGCATCACGCACATGACGTAGATCACCTATTGACGGGCGTTCCCGTGAGGTTGGCTTATTCGGAACTGCTTGGAGTGGGGCGTTTGAACAGTGCGGGGATTTGCGCTTTGGGTTTGCCCGGTAGCGGTTCTGCTTTTTTGACCGGAGCGGTCACGCTGGCGCTGGGTTCGTAAGGCTTGTCGAACCAGGCATCTTGTGCGGGTTTTCTCGGGGCGGCGGGGCGCTGGGCGTAGTGTTGCGGGTGGGCATCGTCGCGCGCGGGGTGTTTCGGTCTGGCGGGGCGAGCGGGCATGGCGGCGCGCTCTTTTTTGATTTCGGTTTTAATCAGTTTTTCAATATCGGCCAGATAGCGTTCTTCGTCCGGCGACACCAGCGAGATGGCAGTGCCGGATGCACCCGCGCGTCCGGTGCGGCCGATGCGGTGCACGTAATCTTCTGCCGCATGCGGGATTTCGTAGTTGATGACCATGGGTAGATGGTCGATGTCGAGGCCGCGCGCGGCCACGTCGGTGGCGATCAGCACGGCGATTTTGCCGGTCTTGAATGCGTCCAGTGCCTGCATGCGTTCGAGCTGGGTTTTGTCGCCGTGGATGGCATCGGCGGACAGGCCGTCGTGTACCAATAGTTTGGCGAGGCGGCTAGCGGTGATCTTGGTTTTGGTGAAGACGATGGCTTGCTTGGCATCGTCGCCGCGCAACAGTTGGGTGAGCAGCGCGTGTTTGTCGCCGTGTTCGACCAGATAGACTTTTTGCGTGATGTTTTCGGCGGAAGCGTTGCTGCGCGCGACTTCGATCAGTTGCGGCGAAATCAGAAAATCTTCCGACAGTTTTTTGATCTCGTTGGAGAAGGTGGCGGAGAACATCAGGCTTTGCCGTTGCTTCGGCAGCAGCGCCAGAATACGTTTCAGCGCGGGCATGAAGCCCATGTCTAGCATGCGGTCGGCTTCGTCCAGCACCAGCATTTGCACCTGGTTTAGCTGCACGGTTTTTTGTTCGACGTGATCCAGCAAACGTCCCGGCGTGGCCACCAAAATCTCGATGCCGGTTTTCAGGTGCGGCGTTTGCGTTTTGATGTCCACTCCACCGAACACCACCAGCGAACGCAGGTTGGTGTGCTTGGCGTAGGTTCTTACGCTTTCTTCCACTTGCACCGCCAGTTCGCGCGTCGGCACCAGAATCAGCGCGCGCACTTGATGGCGCGCGGGCGAGGTGCTGGTGCTGGCGTGCGGCAAGAGTTTTTGCAACAAAGGCAGCGCGAACGCGGCGGTTTTGCCGGTGCCGGTCTGCGCGCCGGCCATCAGGTCGCGGCCCGCGAGCACGACGGGAATGGCTTGCGCCTGAACGGGGGTGGGGGTGGTGTAACCGGATTCGGTGAGCGCTTTAAGGATTTGCGGCGCTAGTTGCAGATCGGCAAAACTGACTGGATTCAATTTTTTCTCTTTATGAGGATGGCGGATTCGTTGCTTGGGTGGGCGCATTATACGCTCACGACCGTCGGGGAATTCGCCTTTCCCCCAATCCGGATTTTACGCGCCGTAGTGCGTTATTTGCTGCGCTATAATCAAAACACGATCCAATCAGGAGTATGCAATGAACAAGCAGGAAATCGAGTTGTTGAGCCAGGAAATCGAGATGCTGATGAACGAGCGCGCGCGCTTGCTCAAAGTGGTGGGCGCGGCGGCGGTGCTGGTGGCGAATGCGGATGCGAGCAAGTTGCAACCGAATGCGGTGGAAGCGGCGGAGATGCTGTCCGAGACGCTGAACGCGCTGCCGGAAGAGACGCTGAAAGACGCGCTGGAAGCGGTGCATGCGGAGCCGGATGAAGCGTAAGTGCTGAACCTGAATAATCGATTAGAGCAACACTTGTTCCTTCCCCCTTGCAGGGGGAAGGCTAGGATGGGGGTAGAGTTTTGGAACGGTAGCGTTTCAACCCCCACCCTAACCCTCCCCCTGCATGGGGGAGGGGATAAGTCGGCGAATGGTTGTTCTGGGTTGAAGAAAAAATGAGCCAGGCCAAACAAAAGATCGGACTCGTTTTGACTGGTGGCGGCGCGCGTGCCGCTTATCAGGTCGGCGTTTTAAAGGCGATTGCCGAGTTCATGCCCTATCGTTCGCACCTGCCGTTCGACGTGGTGTGCGGCACTTCGGCGGGCGCGCTGAACGCCGTGGCGCTGGTTATCAACGCGCGCCATTTCCGCAAAGGCGTGCGTTATCTGAACAACATCTGGAACAACGCGCGGGTGACCGACATTTACCGTGCCGATGTGCTGGGCGTGGCGGCCAATACATCGCGCTGGCTGATGGGACTGGTGTTGAGTGTGCTGGGCAGCAACCGCCTGCATCGCGTTTCGCTGCTGGATAACCGGCCCAAACGGATTTATCTGGAACGCATCCTGCCTTGCGAGCAAATACAGCAAAATATTGATGCGGGTCTGGTGCATGCGCTCAGCGTCACCGCATCGGGCTACGGCTCGGGGCATTCGGTCACGTTTTATCAGGGCGCTGCCGATATTCAGCCGTGGCGGCGCGCGCGGCGAATCGGCGTGCCGACGCAGATCACCACCCAGCATTTACTCGCCTCGTCTTCCATCCCCTATATCTTTCCGGCGGTGCATGTGAACCGGGAATTTTTCTGCGACGGTTCCATGCGCCAGATCGCGCCCATCAGTTCGGCGCTGCATCTGGGGGCGGAGCGCGTGATGGTGGTGGGGGTCGGCCATAGCGATTCTTCCGATGATGCCAAACGCGTCAAAATCAGCCATTACCCCACGCTCGCGGAAATCGCCGGGCACGCGCTGGACAGTATTTTCATCGACGGTCTGGAGGTCGATCTGGAACGTCTGAGGCGCAACAACCGCACCATCAATATGATCCCGGAAGAGATGCGCAATAAAGTCGATCTGCAATACGTCGAGGCGCTGGTCATCTCGCCCAGCCAGCCGCTGGAACAAATCGCCGAGCGATATATTTCGCACCTGCCGTGGACGATACGGCTGCTGCTGCGCCTGGTCGGCGTGATGCGCGGCAGCGGCGCGAATCTGGTGAGCTACCTGCTGTTCGACAAACATTATTGCCGTGCCCTGATCGAGTTGGGTTATCAGGATGCCTTCAAACGCCGCGACGAAATCCTGCGCTTCTTCGAGCAAGCGGGCGCGGACACCTGCAACGATATGCCGCAATGAAAACGGAGCATGATGTTCCCAAGCCGCTGACCTTCGCCTTGCTCAGATTGTTGGCGGACGGCGAGTTTCATTCGGGCGAAGAGATGGCGCACAGATTTGAACTGTCGCGCGCCAGCGTGCATAACGCGTTGCAGGATGTGGCGCGTTACGGCATCACTTTGCACAGCGTGCGCGGGCGCGGCTACCAGTTGGCACAGCCGCTGTACTGGCTGGATGCGACACAAATCGCACAACATACGGGCGAAGCGCGCGACAGCTTGCATCTGGAAATCCTCGATCACGTGCCATCCAGCAACAAATTGTTGTTGCAACGCGCCACAGAGGGCGCGGCGAGCGGCACGGTGCTGGCGGTGGAATGGCAAAGCGCGGGGCGCGGCAGGCTGGGCAGGACATGGCATTCCGGGCTGGGCGATGCGCTCACTTTCTCCCTGTTGTGGCGCTTCGAGTGCGGCCTGGCCGCGCTGTCCGGGCTGAGTCTGGGCGTGGGCGTGGCGCTGGTGCGCGCCTTGCACGAGCAGGGCGTACAAAATATCGGCCTGAAGTGGCCGAACGACGTGTTGGTGAATGAGGGCAAACTCGCTGGGATTTTGCTGGAGGCGCAAGGCGATATGCTGGGCCCCAGCGCGGTGGTGATTGGCATCGGCTTGAATTTGTCGCTGCCGAGCGGGGCGCGCAGTCACATCGAGCAAGCGGTGAGCGATCTGGAAGAGTGCGGCGTTCCGTTGCAACAGCGCAACCGGGTGATGGGGTTGTTGCTGAAACATCTGGTTGCCGTGATGCGGGAATTCGCCGCCAACGGCTTCGCCCCGCTGCGGGCGGAATGGGAAAACGATCATCTGTTTCACCATCGTCAAGCGAAGCTGTTGTTGCCGGACGGGACGAAGATTGAGGGCAAAGTCCACGGGGTGACGGCGGAAGGCGCGTTGAGGCTGGAGACGGCGCACGGCATGCAAGTGTTCAATGCGGGCGAAGTCAGTTTGAGGAGGGCATAAAGTGTTACTTCTTGATGTGGGAAACAGCCGCTGCAAATGGGCGCTGGTGCGCGACGGGCAGTGGCCGCATAGAGGTGCATTAGGCAACACCGAGTTTCGCGCGTTGCAGCAAGCCTTTGCCCAACTGCCCGCGCCTTCGCGCATTCTGGTATCCAACGTGGCGGGCGTGCCGATGGCGGAGCGCGTGCAGGCGCTCTGTGCCGCATGGTCGTGCCCGCCGCAATTCGTGCAGGCGCAAGCGCAACAGTGCGGCGTGCGCAACGGGTACGAGCAGCCGCAACGGCTGGGCAGCGACCGTTGGGCGGCGCTGATCGCGGCCTGGCATCAGGTGCGCGGCGCGTGTCTGGTGGTGAACTGCGGCACGGCCACCACGGTGGATGCGCTGTCTGCCGAAGGCGAATTCCTGGGAGGTTTGATTTTGCCGGGCGTGTATTTGATGCAACAAAGTTTGCTGGGCAATACCGCCCAGCTCAAACAAGCCAACGGCGCGCTGCGCGATTTTCCGCTGAACACGGCGGATGCCATCCGCAGCGGCGTGTTGCGCGCGACGCTGGGCGCAATCGAACATCAACATGCCTTGCTGGCAGCGCGTTATCCGTCTGCGCGCTGTCTGTTGAGTGGTGGCGCTGCCGATCAAGTGTTGCCACATTTGGACATGACGCCGGAATGCACGGACAATCTGGTGCTGCACGGATTACAGATCATAGGAGAAGAAAAACCATGACCAAATGGATATTGGGTTTATTGCTGTTGGCGAATATCGTGTTTTTTGCGGTGATGCGCTTCGGGGGAACGTTAACGCAGGATGCCGACATGCCCAGCGTGCAAGCGGAAATCAGCCCGGACAAAATCCGTTTGATGAGCGAGGTGTTGCCCGCCGTTTCGGAGGTTGCGGCGGCCAAGCCGATAGCGCCCGCGCCGCAGTCGGCAGTGGCCGCTTCGGCTCCCGTCATCATTTTGTCGCCGCTTGCCGCTGCGGTACCCGCCAAGCAGTGTCTGGAATGGGGTGAATTCTCCGGCAGCGGCTTGGCGCAAGTGCAATCCGCGCTGGATGGTTTGCAACTGGGAGACAAAATCAAGCCGCGCACGGTTGAACATGCCAGCGGCTTCTGGGTGTATATCCCGCCGCTGAAAAATCATGCCGAAGTCCAGAACAAGCTCAAACAGCTAAAGCAGCTTGGGGTGAGCGAACACTTCGTGGTGCAGGAAGAAGGTGCGTGGTTGAATGCGATCTCGCTGGGTGTGTTCAGAACCGAAGAGTCGGCGCAGAAGTTCCTGTCCGGTTTGCGCGCCAAGGGCGTGCGCAGCGCCAAAGTGGGCGAACGCATGAGCAAACTCAAATTCACCCTGTTTTATTTTGCCGGAGTGGAGGCGGCGACTACCGACAAAGTCCGCGCGCTGCAAAAGAATTACCCGGACAGCGAAATTAAAATGCTGGGCTGCGATTGACAGGCGGGGGCAATATCAGCAAAATGCCGCCCTTCCTGAATCGGCGCGGTCGAAAAAACAGCGCGGGATGTGCCAAGTTTCGGTGATATAGCTCAGTTGGTTAGAGCACAGCACTCATAATGCTGGGGTCGGTGGTTCAAGTCCACCTATCACCACCAAATAAAAAAACTCCAGCAAAAGCTGGAGTTTTTTTATTTGGCGCGGTGAAAATTAGTTATTGTCGGCAAACAGCTGTTTCAACATCCATGCCGAAAACAAAACCAACAATATTGCCGAACCGATTACAACGATATCCGAGACGAATGACATTTTCTGCTCCTCCTCAAAGAACTAGATTAAACACACCAACGAAACTGGTACTCGAATCGTAGCAGAATATATTTATATGGCAAGTGTTTTGAAAGAAACGCCAAGCGCCCGACGGCGCGAGCCATAGGGTAGAAGGATACAAGGGGAAGCAGCAGCGGGAAGCTATTGAAGCTAACTTCCCGCCGTCTGTGGGTTATTCAGCTTTGCTGAACAGTTGGATGGTGATCCACACTGCAAAAATAACCGAGAAAATTGCTGTGCCGATTGATGCGAAGTCTGCGATGAATGACATAATTTATCCCCCTGATAAGTTGTATTGGATGACATCAAATAATGGCAACAGTGAACTACGCGAAACCGAAACAATAGTTGACTGATGCTTTTCTAATTATATTAGTATTTTCCTACAGTATTCCCACAATTTTTCTAAGGCTTAGATTATTAAGGCCTTATCTGAATTTTGACATTCGCTTAACGCAATTTTGACATTTGTAGTCAGGTATTATGAAAGGCTGCCTCTTAAAATTCAAAATTCTAAGCAAGACAAGGCGCGAGCAAAAAATTGCGACGCAGCATATGTTGGATATGTAAGGAGTAATTTTTTGTGAGCAACGCAGTATTGCGACAAAACGAAGTTTCAGTGAAGACTAACCT
>JAGVNQ010000251.1 GCA_020053195.1 Sideroxydans sp. | reverse complement strand
ATCGGCCTAGTGTCCTTTGTCTCCCGCATCTTGCGCGCGGATTCTCCGTTGCAACAGACGCCGTCCACAATGGACCTGCTTTTCGGACTTGCCCTCGTCATCGGTTCGATCATCCTAGCAGCGTTGATCGGTTGGACGTTGTGGCGTTTATATTCTTCTACTCGCACTATCGTGTTGGTATTAGAAGGCGGCCTGATCATCCTCTCGCTGGTTTCATGGCTGTCGCGGCGCGCAGTTGTAAATGATACAGACGTGGTCATGGTTGCTTGGGCAGCCCTTAACCTTGTCGCCCTAAATACGCCCCGAGCAAGACGGGCTTTTGGCGCACGCGGGAAAATGCCGCTAGGTATCAAGCTGTTGCTGCTCGTGACCGTATTTGTCGTGGGCGCATTTGGGATTGAGCACTCGAAGCTGCTGCTCCCGCAAATAGACAATCCACACGATGCGCGAGCTATCTCATTCGTATCCAATCGTTACGCCCGTGTCGAATCCCGCATTACCGGTGGTCCAATGGATGATAAGGTGCTAACGATGAATGCCGATGGTAGTGGAGTCAGCTATCTGAAAGGTACAAGCTTCATCTTCGGTCCAGGCATTGCCTGGTCACCGGATGGTCGGGCATTTGCAATGAGATCGTGGGAACTTGATCCCACTCGGGTTTGTCAATACCATCGCCAAAATTAGGACACTGAAATAGGGCTTATCGAGTAAAGTTGTAGTCTCTTACAACCGCAACTACGCTCGGACAAGCCCATGCCAGAGATTTTAGCACTTTTACAAAACATCGCGCCTCTTGTTGATAAAACGACTCTTGGCCGGATGAGCCATGTCGTTTTTGGAATGCTGGTCGCTAGTGGCCGGGTTACCATGTTGGGTCTGTCGCGCTGGACTGAGAAAGGGGGCAGTTATCGTACGCTCCAGCGCTTCTATCAGAGTGTCTTACCGTGGGTGGCCCTCCACTGGGTGTTTTTCCGGAAACGCTTTTTGAAGCCGGAAGACGAGTACCTGATCGCGGGCGATGAAGTCGTCGTCAGCAAAGCCGGGACGAAAACGTACGGACTCGATCGCTTTTTCTCGGGTCTGCAACAACAGGTGATTCCAAGCCTTTCATTTTTCACCTTTGCGCTGGTGAATATCCGGGAAGCGCAGTCTTATCCGATACCGACCACCCCAATGGTCAAGAGTGCCGCCGAAAAGGCGGCCCGCCAAGCGAAAGCGCACCCGGTCAAGACAATCGCTGAAAAGAAAAAGCCCGGCCGTCCCAAGGGTAGTAAGAACAAAGTGAAGCAGGTCGTGATGCTCAATCCGGAGCTGGTGCGCATCCAGAAAGCCCTCCACACCCTGCTGGAAACCGTCGGCGCGGTTCTCTCCTTGAAATATGTGGCGCTGGATGGACATTTTGGCAATTATCCCAGCGCGTTCATGGTCCGACAAGCGAACTTGCACCTGATTTCCAAACTGCGGTCGGATGCCGCACTGTATCCTGCCTTTGCGGGTGAGTATCATCGGCGAGGACCCATGCCCAAGTATGGCGCGAAAATCGCGGTGCGCCAGCTGAGGGCCGCCTCTCTGAAGGAAACCAGTACCGACGGCCCGTTACGCACCGACATTTATCAAGGCCAGTTCTACAACAAGGAATTCGCGTTTGCGTTGAACGTGGTCATCCTTCTGAAGACCAATGTGGTGACCCACGCTCAAGCCCATGTGATTTTGTTCAGCACCGACCTAGATTTGGCTTATGCGACCATCCTCCAGTTCTACAGCCTACGCTTTCAAATCGAAATAGTCTATATGCAAATGACAAAACCTGGACTGTTCGCCGGCCTTGCTGGTCGGGATCACATATCGGATCTCAACTTGGTCATTCGTGACAACGACGCGGTCGATCAACAGTGCCAGCAGCTGTCGTTTTTGCTCAAACGTGGCTGACGCGAGGCCGGCCTGGACGCGATGGCAAAAGCTCGCCATCGAGTCGGCCAGCGCGCTCAGGTGCGCGTGTTGATCAACTTGATGGTTCAGTTGGTTTTCTTGAGCGGTCAAAGCATCAAGTTTCATTTGCAGTTCAGCGCGACGGCGTTCGTATTCGGGCAACGCAATAACCGCGCGCAGATAAGCTTCCGTCCAACGCTCCTCTTGCGTGGACAAACTCTGCCGTGCTCGGCGGAGGGCCTCTCGCCGCGCTTGCAGGTCTTGAGGCAACCAATGTTTGCCATGGGCGCGCATCAAGGCAAAAGAAAGTATCTCAGGATGCATCAGGACTTCACCCAGATCCTGCCAGACCAGTTCATCGAGTTGCCTGGCCGGAATAAAGCGGGCCGTGCATTTCTCGTCGCGACAGGCCTGGACGGGGTCGGCTTTGCCCCGACAGACATAGTAGCGATATTCGGGGGTGCGCGCTCGCCCGACACATCCCAACTGGCATACGCCACAGCTCACCAAGCCCCGCAACAAATAATCATGCGTGGTATTGTGGCGAGTGGCGAATTGCTGATTTTGCGCCAGCTTGGCTTGGACCGCGTCGAACTGTTCCTGAGTCACGATCGCCGGGATCGTCGCCACGAACAACCACTGCTCGCGTGGCAACACCACATGGCTCCCGGTTTTACGCCCCACGGATTGCAGGGGCGACCGCCGCCCCCGCGCGGGCACCGGTCGCGTACGACCGGCATAGATCTGACCCGTATAGGCTGGATTCATCAGAATATTGCGCAACGTCGCTTGATTCCAGCGGGTTTTGCCGCTCGGCGTCGGCACCTGCAACTCTTGCAAGTGCTTGGCCAAGCCCAGCAAACTACGGCCTTCCTGGGCGTACCATCCATACATCTCGCGTACCCAGACCGCCTCGGCCTCTTCAACATGGACCCCGTGCGGGTCGCGCGGATGTTCCGGATCAACCCGGTAGCCAAACGGCACATGCGTCCAGGGCAACAGTTGACCGGTGCGAAATTTGCGCTGGCGGCCCAAGCGCATCCGTTCGGCAATCAAGGTGCGCTCATATTCGGCGACGGCCCCGCGAATTTGCAACAACAATTGATCATGGGGATCCTGACTCATGGGCCGATCCAGAAATTCCACGAGGCAACCGGCCGTTTGAAATTCGTCCAACAACAACACTTGATGCACATAGTTGCGCGCCAACCGATCCGGCGCCGTCAGCACGATCTGCACGACTTCGCCCCCGCGGATGGCTTCCCGCAGACGATCCAGCCCGGGCCGGTTCAACTTGGCCCCGCTGTACCCGTCATCGCGAAAAATGTCCGCCTCGTTCAGGGTCCATCCTTGTTGGCTAATATACTGTCGCAAGCGTTCCAACTGTTGTTCAATCGTTTGACTTTGCGCTTGGTGCTGAGTCGACACTCGCACATACACACTGACCTGCATGATGATCCTCCTGAAGTTGATGGGAACCGCATGGGTTGGGCTGACCCTCGGGCGTTATGGCGATTGACCAAGCTAGGATCAACTGATAAGCCCGATCCCAGCGGCGTAATCCATCCGGCTGCTCAAGCAGAACGCGGCACTTCGTCCATTGGCGCTTCATCAGAACCTCCGCCACCCGTCAGAATGGTTGCAGAGAATGATGCCGCACTTCGCTGCTTAAGCGCACGCCGCCACCACGTCAACTTCAGGCGAACCTCGCGTGTGAAACAGAATTTGTCATTTGTGATTAGACCATTGAATTCAACTTTCGCGACGCCAAACAATTCTGGGGGTTGGAAGACTTCATGAATATCAAAGAGACCGCGGTCACCCATGCCGCCAACCTGTCGTTTTTCATGGTCAATCTCAGTTACGCGTTATTGCAACCGCTTCGGCAAACCCAGCCGGACTCCAGCGTGCTGGATTTGAAAGCGCAGTATCGCGGCTATCGCTATGCCAGCGAGGCCATCAAAATGCTTCCGGAAAAACCTGATGCCATTTTATTGGCCGACATTTTTCAACACCTCGCCCAGTTGGGCGCGATTCATCCCGTTTTTCAGCCTGCCGCCAGTCCATAAATGGCGAAGGTATTGGTTTGTATAACAATTATTGATGCAGCTGGACGCAAATGTTTAGTGCGTGATGGTTATTCACCGAGTTGGTCGCCAGATGGCAACTACATGGCCTAT
>JAGVNQ010000298.1 GCA_020053195.1 Sideroxydans sp. | reverse complement strand
GTTAGGCGTGTCCCAGCGTTAAAAAACGCGCGGTGATGTAGTCGCGGGTGTTGACGTGTTTGACGAACCAGTCGGCTAATCCGGCTTCGATGAAATCCAGCATGGCTTGGCGGTCGCGCTGTTGTTGCCAGCGCTCTATGCGCTCGGCGAAGTCGGTCAGTGTGCGGTCGTGGTCGGCTTTGTGGGCAGCGGTGGGCGGGAAGTGGGCGGTTTGCATGGCTTGTTCTTCGCGTTCGAATTGGGCGCGCATGTGTTGCAGCAATTCGGTTAGCCCGGCATCGAGGGCGGCATCGTCGGCGTGATGGTCGAACAGGTCGAGCAGTTTTTCACGCAGCGAAATAAATGGGTTGTGGTCGAAGAGGGCGGGGTCGATTTGCGGGTTGGGCATGGTGGTTTTCTGGGCGTAATCTATGGGCATCTCTAATAATCGTCACACCGGCGAAGGCCGGTGTCCAGTGAAAATATTGGCTCAGTGCAACGCACTGACATCAAGGCATTTTTATTTAAACCCGCTGGATTCCGGCTTTCGCCGGAATGACGGAATCTGGATTTCTAGAGATGCCAATAACAGATCACTCCGACCTGACCAGCAATACCGGCACGGTCGCTGCGCGCACTACGCCTTCGGCGACGCTGCCTAGCAGTAAACGGTTGAGGCCGCTGCGCCCGTGGGTGCCGATGACGATCAGGTCGGCCAGCCATTGTTTGGCTTCGCGTCCGATCACGCCGGGGATGTGTTCGCCGCCGGTTTCTAACAGTGCGGTTTCCGCAGTTGCACCCGCTTTTTTCGCCTGTTCTGCGGCCTGCGCCAGCGCGCGTTCGCCGGTTTGGCGCACGGCTTGTTGCAGGGTGGCGTAGTCGATGTAGGCGTAGCCTTCGGCATCCAGCAGGTACATTTCCTCCAGCACGTAAATCAGGCGCAGGTGGGTGTCGCTGTTTGCCAGCTTGAGCGCTTCGCGCAAGGCGCGGTCGGAAGTTTTGCTGCCGTCGATGGGAACCAATATGCGGTGGTACATGGCGGGTCTCCTTTGCTTGGATGGTGATGGACATTCTATGCCGATTTTGCGCGCGATGAACCGGTTGCCGCTGCGCGGCATATAGCGTTTAATTCAAAACCTAAATTTAAGCCACAGAGAACACAGAGCTCACAGAGAAAGCACGGACTCCCCCACAATTTGCCAACGTAATGCTTTTCTCTGTGAACTCTGTGTCCTCTGTGGCTAAATGATTTTTCATTTTTAAAACTGGCGCGAAGCGCAAACTCAATTCTGAAAACGACATGCCAATCCTGAACCTGACTCCCGCCGAACTCCGTCTCACTTTCGATCCCGCCACGCTCGGCTTTGCCGACACGTCCGAGCTGCTGGAATTTCCGTTGCCGTGGATAGGTCAGCAGCGCGCGGAAAAGGCGGCGCGTTTTGGTTTGTCTATGGAGCAAGCGGACTACAACTTGTTCGTGCTGGGCGAGGTGGGCAGCGGGCGTTCATCGCTGCTCAAATGCGCCATGCAGGAGGTGGCGGCGAGCAGGCCGGTGCCGCCCGATTTGTGTTATTTGCACAACTTTGACGCGCCGGAAAGGCCGCTGGCGTTGCGCTTGCCTGCCGGGCAAGGGAAGCTGTTGCGCCAGTTGATGGCCGAGATGCTGAAGTCGTTGCAGGTCGCCATTCCGCAACGGTTGGAGGGGCAGGAGTTCAAGGCCGAAAGTGCGCGCGTCGAGACCAATCTCAAGGCGGATGAAACGCGCGATTACGCCGCGCTGGATGTGTTCGCCGAGGCGCGCCAGTTCACGCTGCACCGCGAAAGCGGGCATCTGGTGTTCACTTATCGCAACGCAAAAGGCCACACGCTGACCGAAGAGGAAGTGCTGGCTTTGCCCAAGGAGCAGCGCGCCGCGATTGATTATGCCGAGCAGGAATTGCGCGCCGAAATCAGCCGCTATTTCGAGAAGGTCGCCGCGATGGAGCGCGTGAAAAACGAGGCGCTGGCGAATTTGCGCCGTCAGGTGGTGAAGCCGTTGCTGGAGCACGAGTTGCAACTGATCCGCAACGGGCTGAAGAAACAGGTCAAGGATGCAATCAAGCTCGGCACGTATCTGGAGCGGGTGCAGCAGGACGTGCTCGATCATCTGGAAATATTCGAGGCGCTGGACAGCGAGGACGATATACGCGAAGAGGCGCTGGCTAAAGTGCTGTCGCGTTACCGCGTCAATTTGATCGTGGACAACAGTGGGCTGACCGGTGCGCCGGTGATCGTGGAAGACAACCCCTTGTTCCGCATTTTGCTCGGCAGCATCGAATACCACTCGGAGAACGATGTGCTGATGACGGATTTTTCGCGCATCCGTGGCGGCAGTTTGCACAAGGCGCACGGCGGTTTTCTGATGTTGCATCTGCGCGATTTGCTGGTGGATGGTCTGGTGTGGGAAAAGTTGCGGCGTTTGCTGCGTAGCGGCAGGTTGCAGATCGAAGAGCCGGGCACGGCGTTCTCGTCCATCGCCACGGTTTCGCTGGAACCGGAGGCGGTGGATGTGGATGTCAAAATCGTGCTGATCGGTTCGCGCGAACAGTATTACCAGTTGCAGGAAGAAGACCCGGAATTCGCGCGCCACTTCAGCGTCAAGGTCGATTTCGCCGAAAGTTTTTCCGCCAATGCCGAGACGCATCGCGCCATGGCGATCTTCGTTGCGCACACTTGCCAACAACAAGGGCTGGCGCATTTCTCGGCGGCGGCGGTGGCGCGTCTGCTGGAAGAAGGACACCGCGAAGTCGATGACC
>JAGVNQ010000239.1 GCA_020053195.1 Sideroxydans sp. | reverse complement strand
TGGGTTGCCGTGTAATAGATCCGTGGTCTCTGTTTCATTTGCAACACTCCTTCTGCTTACGCAGTTTCTAGTGTGTTGCATCCACCGGTTGAATCCAAGATTAATTGCAGTCATTCAAATGAATGGTATTTATCCCTTGGTCTGCCCTGTCTTAAACCATCAATAACCTTTTCCCCGCTCCAACTGATGTGTGCAATCTATCGCCGCAAGTGTGTAGTATTCGGCCAGCGAGGGTAATTGAATAAGTTGCTGGTTAAGGAAAGCGAGTGACGAGAAGCAATTGTCTTTCCCAATCAAATTACAGTCTGCAAGGAGTTCAGCCATGAAGAACACGATCAAAAGCGTTAGCGTCGGCTTGTTTGCCTTGGCGATGGTGACGGGATGTGCCGCGCCGCAGCCCGTGCCGTTTCAGCTGGTTGATGCGGCATCGAAAATTCAAAAAGGAACGTTATTCCCGGGCGATCAGCGCATCGAGGCGGTGATAGACGGGCAGTTGTATAAAGGGTTTTATATGGTCGCCAGCGGCGTGGCGCATTCGCAAACTTTCGGGGCCAGGCAACCGCTGTCGCGCAATACGGTGGCGACTTTTTCATCCAATTCGGTGCGCGCGCAGCTAGTCTCCGATCAAGGGCAGCGTTTGCTGTGCGACTTTCTGTTCGAGTCCAGACGCGCTATCGGTGAATGCCGATCCACGGCGGGCGCGGTGTATCAGTTGAGTGCCGACGAGAAATAGATTTTCCATAGCTCAATGGCCTGTAGAGCCGCGTCAAATGGCGATCCGCATAGTGCGATGCTTGGAGATGCCCGTATTTATTGGCTTGCGGGCAAGGCGGTAGTTGCAATAAGTGGTCCGGCCTGCGTTTATTGCCGGGGCGGCAGCTTGAGTTCGTGACCCGCGAGGGCGGTGTGATGTTTCTTCAGATGGTCGAGAAAACGTTCTGCCGGGAGGTTGTCGAGTTCGTTTGAATCCTGCGGGAACAAAAAAATGGAAAGGTCGCGCTCCACAATCTGCAAGCCATCTTTCGAGGCGGCTTCGACGATTTCCTTGATGCGGTCAATCAGCTTTTCTTCGGCGGGCACGTGGGGAACCAGAATCCAGAAGTCGGCACCACTGCGCGCCACAAGGTCGGTTTTGCGCACTGAATTGCGCAGGCAATGCGCAACTTCATCCAGCTTGTGCGAGGCGTGTAACGCACCGTAAGTCTCGCCCAGTTTCTGGGGCGTTTCAAAATCAATGTAAACCAGGCCGAACTGAAGAAAACAGGAGTAGCGCCGGATCACCGCCAACAGCCAGTCCAGCGTAAAAATGAATTTATCGTATGCATCGATATCTTCGCGTGACATAAGACCTCCCGATTTGATTGCCGGCAATGCAGCCCGTGGCGTAACACCATTGTTGCTTTGAATTGCGCCGAAATTCGCGCGCAAAACCTTGTGCCCGCTGCGGTCTCTTTGGTTTCTTCTTGAAGAAAGCAGTGCGCTGATACTACCGCGCGCCAAGCATTCAGTCTATCGGCATAGCCAACAAAAATTGGCTCGTTGGGCGCGTGTGCGCGGCACGAATAACGCCCCCTAATTTACTTTGCGCTGCTCCAGTTGATGCGTGCAATCCACCGCCGCGAGTTTGTAGCATTCGGCCAGCGTGGGGTAGTTGAACACGTTGCTGACCAGATCACGCACCGTGCCGCCCAGGTTCATCACCAGTTGCCCGATATGCACCAGTTCGCTGGCTTGTTCGCCGACGATGTGTACGCCGAGCAATTTCTCGTTGCGCGTATCCACGATCAGTTTCAGCATGCCCTGTGCGTCGCCGATGATCTGGCCGCGCGCGCTGTGTTTGAAATAGGCGCGACCGATGATGTAGGGGATGTTTTCCTGCTGCACTTCTTTTTCGGTTTTGCCGACGTAGGAAATTTCCGGGATGGTGTAAACCGCCATCGGCAGATTTTCCGCCATGACTTGTTTGCCGCCGCCGAAGGCATACAGCACCGCCGCGCGTCCCTGTTCCATGCCGGTTGATGCCAACGCGGGGCGACCAATCAAGTCACCCACGGCGAAGATGTGCGGCACGCTGGTCTGGAAATGTTGATCGACGCTGATCCAGCCGTCCTTGATATGGATGCCCGCGTTGGCCACTTGCAGCCCTTCGCTGTTCGGCTCGCGCCCTTGCGCGAACAGCACGGCATCGGTGCGAATCTGTTTGCCGCTTTCCAGCACCGTGAGCGTGCCGCCCGCTTCGCGGCGGATTTCAGCGACGCGCTCTTTCATGTGAAGCGTCACGCCCATGCTGCAAAAACTTTCGCACAACACGTCCACCACATCTTCGCTCAGATATTCCAGCAACTGCGCGTGGCTATCCACCACGCTCACCTGCGTGCCGAGCGCGGCGAAAATGGACACGAATTCGCAGGCGATCACGCCGCCGCCGACCACCAGCAAACTGTTGGGCATCTGGCGCAGATTTAAAATCGAAGTCGAATCCAGCACGGTTTTTTTGTCGAACGGAATCGCGGCGGGACGGCGCGGGCGCGAACCGCTGGCGAGGATGATGACCTCAGCGGAAATGTTGCGCGTCTTGCCCGCCGCATCCACTACCTGCATGGTGTGCGCGTCCACAAACGAAGCCTCGCCCGGAATCAGCGCCACGCCGTGACGCAAAATGCGTTGCAGCAGCACCGATTCCTGCTGCGCGATCACGCCTTCCTTGCGCCGCATCGCATCGGCCAGCAAACCGTAACGCACACGGCTGTCGGGCGAAAACGCCTGACGCATACCGCCCGAACGCGAAAGCTGATACGCCACCTCGCGCAGCGCCTTGCTGGGAATTGTCCCGGTCTGCAAACCCGCGCCGCCAATCTTCGGCTTGCGCTCGATCATCGCCGCCCGCTTGCCCATACGCGCCGCCTGCCAAGCCGCATGCTGACCGGCAGGGCCGGAACCGATGATAAGAACGTCGTAGTCCATGGGATGCTCCGGTGAGTTAGAAGTTAGTGAAACAAAAACCTAAAAACTTAGCCACAGAGAACACAGAGGGCACAGAGAAAGCGTAGGGTGGATAAGCGCAGCGCATCCACCAAAAATTGCTGAAGGTGGATGCGCTATCGCTTATCCACCCTAC
>JAGVNQ010000208.1 GCA_020053195.1 Sideroxydans sp. | reverse complement strand
GGGTTGAACGGTTCTTTTACTTGAGGGCGGCGCGTGCGCTGGCGATGGCCTCGGCTGCGGGAATCATTTGAACTGTTCCGGCTTCAACTTCGGCAATGCGCCTATCCACTTCCGCCGCCCACACTTCCTCGATTTCACTGTCTTCATCCAAGCTGGCAATGAGATGTTCGGCAAGTTTGGCGCGTTCGGCGACGCTGAGATTGAGTGCGGCGGATTCAACGGTTTTAAATGAGGTTTGCATTTTGGAACTCCCGGAGGGAAAACATGGCTGGCACTTTATACACTCCACAAAATGAGCGCAACAGCACCTTGTTGACAATCGAGCTTAACGGGAACGCCCGCCAATAGGCGATCTACGCTATGTGATGCGTGAAGATTGGATATTGGCGGGCATCTTCACGAGGTGGCATCTTTACCCCTCAGCCAAATAAGTCAGTTGCCGTTGCTGCTTCAGCGCCAGCAGCACAACTTCAACTTCGGAGTGGGCGTACAAAACGACGTGGCGGTTTACGATGTATTCGCGCAGTTCGACTTTTAGTTTGAGGAAGCGTTCGGTTGCAGAATCTGCATCTTGCTCGATGAAAAACAGGCGGGCGAATTCAAGATTGTTGAGAAAATTCGGGGCGGTTTCGACCCTTGCGTGAACCAGCGGCGTCATTGATCCGAGAGCGCCCGCGACAATTCATTTGATGACACATGTTGACCGGCAAGCAGCTGGCGCAAACCTGTTTCGGCCTCATCTAGAAAGACCAGACTGGCATGCTCTTCCTCCAGCGCGTGATAGTAATCCAGCTTGCGCGCGTCAATGATGGCTACAAAACTTGAACCGTTCTTCGTCAGCACTTTTTCAGTCCTTCCACCGTTCTCTTTCTTGATGTACGTTGGTCTTCTGTGAAGCAAGACGGTGCTGGCTATGTGCTTTGCGAGCTAATGGCAGAATCTATCCCTGATGCAGCCTTTTTATCTTCTTTCTCAAGTATCGTTTTTGCTTTGTTATCCAAAACGCCAACAAGTTTTGACATTCCAGGCACCTTCGACAGATGCTCAATTGCTTGTGTCAATTTAACGCTCTTGTCTAGTGCATCCATTAGTGGGTGGTCAGAATTGTTGTAATTGGAAATTAGCTTGCCAGGATTTTCTGAGCTTACTTCTAAAATGTTATAGAGCAATCTTGTTTTTAGATCGGTAGAAATTTCAGAGTCTTCAATATTCTGAATTTGCGTGGACAATCCTTCAAAGGTTTTGCTCAATACTTCTTTGTGTGTGTATTCTTCAATTAGACGTTTAGACAGATTCATTTTGCGGTTAAACGAATAGGCTAACCACATTACCGGAATGTATAAGGGGAGGATAGCTAATACTAATCTTGGCATTTTAAGAAGCGTTTCTTCAAGCGTAGCATCATGTGTTAGCAAATAGATGCTAACGAAAAATGGAATCGTAGAAACCACGATTAAAGCGATTACCGAACCAGCAAATCTCTCTTCGAGTCTTTTGTGATCTGTAATTTCGTCCGACTTCTTTTTCGAATAAGCTGCGCTGAGCCCGGCTGTTAGTGCATCGGGTAGAAGGGTCTTAATCTTTTCATGAGTTGCAACATACTGGGACTTCCATCCATCGAACGTTTTATTAAATTCCTCTTCCTTCTGTTTCGCGAACTTTTCAAAATTAATCTTCAATTCAGCATACGACTTTTCAAGCTCGTCTTTTAATCCCAAAACTATTGTCGTTTCACCAGATTTTGAGTCAGTGGTCGAGTATCCGAAAATTTCATAGTACATCTGATCAATTTCGTTTTTTCTTGCAACAAGCTGTTTAAAGATGGTTTCAATCTTGATTGTTGAGTCATCAGCAGAGGCTGTGAGTTCATCCAACTTCTTAAGCTTGTCAGCATAAGTAGAATATGCAGCAAATAGCGTTTCCAACTCTGTCAGCCTGATTGCTACAGCTTCTGTTCGAGGGATGAAATTGTCGTGTGCGACTTTTATGTCATTTACAAGTTCGCCTACCTTGGACTGCTGAATTTCTTCCGAAATTCGCATAATGTCGTCATGAAGTTGCCTCGCTTCAATTGATGACGCTTCGGATTTGTTTCTATATTCGACACTTTTCTTAGCTGATTGCTTGGCCTCGTTTTCAAAGTCGGAAGTCTTTTTTTCCACCTCTTTGCGAAGCTCAACGATTTGCTGCCAAATCTTTATCCGTTCACTTTCTAAGTAATCAAGCGATACCATGATTTATCCTCAATATGACTTCAGCATCCGAAATGCAGGAAATATGCTTAACCGCAAGCCCCAATCGCCCCGCAACTAGTACAAAACTCACACCCATCCTTCTTAATCAAAGTTGCATTCCCGCATTCCTTGCACACCTTTCCAGTGATCGGTTTGATCGCCGTCGGTTTGATTTGTCCCTCTGGAATTTCCAGCACGCCCATTTGTTGCACCGGGTAGCCGAGTTCGTCGAGGATGCCGAGCATGGCGTAGCGGTGGATGATGAGTTTGGCGACGTAGGAGACGGTCGAGGGGTAGCTTTCCATTTTTGCGCCGCCGGGGACGCGCGCCATGAAGTCGCCCAGCGGTTCGCCGAAGTTGAGCAGTTTGCGCAATTTCATGCCTATCCACGCGGGGTCGATGACGCGCATGTCCAGGCTCAACACTTTGCACAAACCGTCGAGCGCGCGCGGATACACGCCGGACAGCCACATGGAGTAGGGGCGGCGTTGGCCGTCGGGCAGCATCAGTTCTTTCAAGCCCAGCACGAAATCGTCGCCGCTGCCGCCGTTGGAGATGTCCACCGTCCAGCTCATGGTGCCGTCGGTGCCGGTCTTGGGTTCTTTGCGCGCGAACAGTGCGTCCATCATCGGCGTGGTCATGCCGTCGCAGATTTCCAGCGCGCCCAATTCTTCGATGCGATATTTCAGCAAATGCGCGAATGCGGCGACCAGACTCGGCATACGTTTAATTTCGCCGTCGGGCGGCATCGGCATGTCGAACGCGTCGTCGCCTGCGGACTTCATCAGCATTTCCAGTTTCATGCGTATCCACACCGGGTCGCGCGTGCGCATGTCCATCGACAGCGACTTCGCCAGCGCGCCCAATCCGCGCGGTTGTTCCGAACCGTTCACCCACACTTCAAACGGATGGTTGCAGCCATTCTTGGTGTGCGAGACGAACGCCACAAAACTGCCAAGCGCATGTTTCACCACTGGCGAAGTCCAGCCTTCGCTGCCTGCGGGCAACGCCGGACGACCCGGCCAGCGCAGCGAGGCCAGCGCGGGTTTGGGTGCGGTCTCCAGCACGATGCGCCTGTCCTGATCGAACACGAAGTCTTGCGGTTGTTCGTCTTTCTTGGGTTCGGGCGTGACCGATAACACCGAGCCAAGCACGCTGTTCGGGCGATAAGTCGCCAGCCCCTTCAATCCGGCTTTCCACGCTTCGGTGTAAAGGTCTTTGAAATCTTCATACGGGTAATCGGCGGGCACGTTGACGGTTTTGCTGATCGAGGTGTCGATGAACGGCGCGACAGCGGCCACCATTTTCATGTGGTCGATGGCGGAAATTTCCAGCGCGGAAACAAATTCCGGTGGCAGATTATTCACGTCGCCGCCTTGTTGTTTGAACACGCGCCACGCGTGATCTTCCACCGAATAATCTTTGGACGAGCCATCCATCATGCGTTTCTTGC
Organism: Sideroxydans sp.; assembly: GCA_020053195.1. Lineage (GTDB taxonomy): Bacteria > Pseudomonadota > Gammaproteobacteria > Burkholderiales > Gallionellaceae > Sideroxyarcus. Next base: position 16,693 of record JAGVNQ010000208.1, on the reverse strand, counting down.
GCGTGTAAAACCACGAGAACGCAGGCTCGATACCGTTGGACGCGTTGTCGGCAAATGCCAGCGAAATCGTGCCGGTGGGCGCGATGGAAAGCAGGTGACTATTGCGCAGTCCGTGCTGGCGGATTTTGGCTTTGATCTCGTCCGGCAAACGCGAAGCGAAGCGCGGCGCAGCCAGATATTTTTCGGTATCCAGCAACGGAAACTTGCCGCGCTCGATGGCCAAATCGACCGACGCGAGATACGCTTCGTCGCGCATCACGCGTGTGACATCGGCGGCGAATTCGCGCGCCTCGTCGGTGTCGTAACGCAAGCCCAACATCACCAGCGCATCGCCCAGCCCGGTAAAGCCCAGCCCGATGCGACGTTTGTTGTTTGCTTCCTGCTGCTGCTCCGGCAACGGCCATGCGGTCACGTCCAGCACGTTATCCAACATACGCACCGCCACGCGCACCAGATGTTTAAACGGCTCGTAATCGAAACCGGCGTGGCTGGAGAACGGATTCTTTACCATGCGTGTCATGTCGATAGAACCGAGGCAGCAGCAACCGTAAGGGGGAAGTGGCTGTTCGGCGCAAGGATTCGTGGCCTCGATCACTTCGCAATACGAAAGATTGTTGTCGCGGTTCATCAGGTCGATGAACAGCACGCCCGGTTCGGCGTGGTCGTAGGTGCTGGCGATGATTTGTTTCCAAAGGTCGGCGGCACGCACTTTGCGGTACACCCATTTGCCGTCGGCGCGTTTTGCCGCGCCCGCTTCTTTGAGCGCAACCGAAGGTTCCGCGCTATGCACCAGTTCGAACTCTTCATCTTTTTCCACCGCTTGCATCAGCGCATCGGTCACGCCGACCGAGATGTTGAAGTTGCGCAGATCGCCTTTGTCTTTTGCGCCAATAAATTTTTCGATGTCGGGATGGTCGCAACGCAACACGCCCATTTGCGCGCCGCGCCGCGCTCCGGCGGATTCCACGGTTTCGCACGAGCGGTCGAACACGCGCATGTAGGAGATGGGGCCGCTGGCGCGCGAGTTGGTGCCTTTGACGTGCGCGCCTTCGGGGCGGATGGAGGAGAAATCGTAGCCCACGCCGCCGCCGCGCCGCATGGTTTCAGCGGCTTGTTGCAGCGCGTCGTAAATGCCCGGCTTGCCGTCGGTGGTGCCGGAAATCGCATCGCCCACGGGCTGCACGAAGCAGTTGATGAGCGTGGCTTGAATCTTTAATCCGGCAGCAGAATTGATGCGGCCTGCGGGCACGAAACCGTTTTCCTGCGCGAGAAAAAATGCTTCTTCCCATTTGGCGCGTTGCTCCGGTTTCTCGTTTTGTGCCAAGCCGCGCGCCACGCGGCGGCGTACATCCTGCACGGATTTTTCGTCTGCTTCCGCGTATTTTTCCAATAGAACTTCGGTGCTGATTTCTTGTGTCATGACGGTGATTCCTTCAAAAGCGGATTGATCTGTTGAGTCTTGGCTAAATTCATTGAGTAACTGTATTTCCGACTCGGATAGTCTGGAAATATTTGCGCTCTCGGGGGCGAGTTCCCTATTGCTGTGCTGCGGTATTCGGTGTCGGTCGGGAGGTGAAACTTGCGCGATTTCGGACTCGGACGTTGCGGGCAAAACAGATTCGCTCTCGGACACGGCGCTACCCCCTTGATTGCATGGGCCGCGTCGGACGATGCGGCGAAAACACTATATATAGTGGTCAGTCACTTGAATCTCACTAATTGTAGGGTGGGGCGGGACGTTTTCAAGAAATAAATTTCTCTCCAAAATTTGACTTGGGGCGCGGGAAGGAATAGGTGCGTGACTAATTCAAAATGCGCGGAGGCAGGTGTTTCTAACAAATTCAGGACGGATTGTCATCAGTCCAAGCGACGGGTTGTTTCTCGCACTTTCGCCCCTTAGCATCCCTTTCGGTTTCTTTGTGAGAATTTATCCGGGAGAGGGTTGATGCGTTTTTCTTTTGCTGCCGTATTGTGTTTTTTCTGTGTCGTCGGTCTTGCCAGTTGCGGGGGAGGGATAAGTACCCCGGTCACAACTCCTCACCCAACTTCGCCCGCGCATTGGGTGGCCGGATATTACGTCGCTTACGAACGCGACATGTTGCCGCCGGATAAGATCGACTGGAACGGGCTGACCCATATCATCATGTCTCGCGTGCTGGCTAATGCGGACGGCACGCTCAATATCAATTTCGATTGGGATGCGACCAACGGCCCGCTGCTCGCCCAGGATATTTCCGCCAAGGCACACGCCGCAGGCAAAAAAGCCATCTTGATGTTGGGCGGTTCCGACAACGGTGTCGGGATACATGATGCCGTCGCCAATCACCGCGCGACGCTTGTCGCCAATCTGGTCAACGCCATGAACAGCTACGGCTATGACGGGCTGGACTTGGACTGGGAAAACAACATTGATTTGGACTTGTTTATCCTGTTCGTTCAGGATCTGCGCGCGGCTGCGCCGAACGCCATCTTGACCCTACCCGGCGGCCCGCTGAATGCCAACACGGATACGGTTGACCCGAAAATGGTCACCCTCGCCAATCTGGTGGATCAATACAACTTGATGTCCTATTACCCGGCCACTTCCTGGGTCGGCTCCGGCTGGTTTTCGTGGTTCAACTCGCCGCTGGATGGCATGAAGCCGAACACGCCCGTCAGCATCAAAGATTCTTTCGACCGCTACGTCACGGCGGGTGTCAGCAAAGAAAAACTGGGCATGGGAGTCGGTTTCTACACGATTTGTTATACCGGCGGCATCACCGGCCCCAATCAGGATACCAACATTGGCGTGAGCATTCAGGGGGGCGACCACACTTATCCGCTTGCCGCGCTGTATGGGCTGAACGGCATCTACGATGAGTCGGCGCGGCATTGGGATGCGACAGCTCAGAATGCTTATCTTAGCCTCGCGCAGCCCGAAAGCCACGGTTGCCAGTACGTGCCATACGAGGACGAGGAGTCGTTGATCGCCAAGGGAAACTTTGCCCGCGACAACGGCTATGGAGGCATCATCTTGTGGACCATGAATCAAGGCTATGTACCTTCGCATTCACAGCCGAATTTTTTGTTCGAGGCATTGCGACGCGGCTTCATTGATCCGACTGTGCAGCCGGTGGTCGGCATCTCCATCATGGAAGGCGACAGTTGGATCGCGCCGAATGGCACGCTGCAATTGCATGCTCTGGTGACGGGCGCTTCGAACAAAGCGGTGAACTGGAATGTTGCGGCAGGATGCGGCACGATCACGGGTGGCGGGCTTTATACCGCGCCCGCTGCGGATACCAGTTGCACGGTGACGGCCACCTCGCAGCAAGATTCTTCCAAAGCCGCCACCGCGCAATTGACCATCTCCAGTGCGACGTGGGATCCGTTCACCAACATCGTCATTAGCCGCGCCGCACTCAGCTGGGCGGAGTTTGTGCCGCAGGATGCGACAGTCAGCTCGATGAGCATAGAGATGAACGGAATCACGCAACCCCTGATGCTGAACTACATTCAGTACGGCACCAGCTATCCCGACTTTGCCGCCAACTACGCGTTCCCGCTCGCGGCGACGCAGTACACCGTGCATGCGCGCTCCAAGAACAACCGTACCGCAACGACCTTGTTGACCGTGCCGGCATGCAACCCTGATATTAATGGGATGTGTTTGTGATGGGGTTTCGCACTGCCAGAAGGGTTCTATATTGAAGCGGAGTATCGTGAAGATGCCCTATTGATGGGCATCTTCACGATGTTGTTGGGTTTGTAGTAGGAGTGTGCCCTGCACGCGACAAAGCGTTATCGCGTGCAGGGCACGCTCCTGCAGAGCTTAATCCAGCACGTGCGACACCAACCCATCCGCCAGCTTCGGTTCAAACCAGGTGGACTTCGGTGGCATCACTTCATCGGCATCGGCCACCGCCATCAAATCTTCCATGCGCGTGGCGAACAAAGCGAATGCCGCCGCCATCTCGCCGCTGTTCACGCGTTTTTCCAACTCGGGCAAGCCGCGAATACCGCCGACAAAGTCGATGCGTTTGTCGCGGCGCGGGTCGTTGATGCCGAGGATGGGCGCGATCAAATGGTTTTGCAGCAGACTCACATCCAGCCGCGCCACCGGGTCCAGTGTCGGGATCAGGTCGGAGCGAATCTGCAAGCGAAACCACTGCCCCGACAAATACAAACCGAACTCGCCGGGCTGCGCGGGTTTGACCGGCGTGGCGCTGGCTTTCACCGAAAAACTTTCGCCGACGCGCATCAGAAACTGCGCGGCATTCATGCCGTTCAGGTCGCACATCACGCGGTTGTAATCCATGATCTTCATCTGGTGGTGGGGGAAAATCACCGACAGGAAATAGTTGTAGCTCTCTTCACCGTTGTGCGCCGGATTAGCTGTCTTGCGCGCGGCGGCAACGCGCGACGCGGCAGCGGAACGGTGGTGGCCGTCGGCGATGTAAATCGCGTGCATGGCATCAAACGCGGCGGTTAATTGCGCCAGCACTGCCACATCGCGTATCACCCAGATGCTATGGCGGATACCGTCTTCCGCCGTCACATCGGCATCGGGCGTGCCGCTGGATGCTTGGCTCAAAATCTCGTCCACTGCGGGCGCTGCCGGATAAGCCAACAACACCGGCCCGGTCTGCGCATTGAGTGCGTCGATCTGGCGCACGCGGTCGTCTTCTTTATCGGGACGGGTGAACTCGTGTTTGCGGATGCGGTTGGTGTTGTAGTCCGCCACCGAAGCCGCCGCCACCAAGCCAGTCTGGCTGTGCTCGCCCATGATTAAACGATAGACGTAATAACAGGGCGCAGCATCGCGCGCCAACACACCCGCTTGCAACATCTTGTGCAGATTCTCCCCCGCCTTGGCATACACCTCGGCTGCGTAAGGATCAGTGCCCAGCGGCAGATCAATCTCCGGCTTGGAAATATGCAAAAAACTCCACGGCTTGCCCGCCGCGCGCACGCGCGCTTCGTCGGTGGACAGCACATCGTAAGGCGGGGCGGCGATTTCAGAAGCGCGGGAAGGGGCGGGACGCAAACCGGCGAAGGGGCGAATCAGACTCAATTAAAACTCCTCGGGAAACGGGATGAAAAAACAAGGGCGCTATTTTACCGTTCCGCCCCAGCGCGGCCTTGGGAAAATTTTGGATGGGAAAAAATACTTGATTTTGAAAACACGACATCGTGAAGAAGCGCATGAATAGGGCATCTGCATGATGTACATCGCGTAGATTCCCTATCCATGCGCCTTTCCGTGATGTGTCATGTTGAAAAATATCCGCAGATCTTTATGGTACTTGGTTTAGGGAAATCGACGAAAACTCCCTCCCCTTCAAGGGGAGGGTTGGGGTGGGGATGGGGTATTAAACCTCAATGAACCAAGATCAATTACCTATACGCTTTTGCTGCGCCTTCATAATTTTCGGCAGGTTGGTTTCAATCCAGTCGGTCAACGATTCCACCTGGCCGCCGATCTCTTCGCCCAGCGCGGTCAGCGAATAGTCCACATGCGGCGGCACGACGGGGTGTGACAAGCGGTCGATGAAGCCGTCCTGCTCCAGTTGTTGCAGCGTCTGCGCCAGCATCTTTTCGCTCACCCCGCCTATCTTGCGCCGCAACTCGCTGAAACGGTGCGTGCCTTCCATCAGCGCGACCAGCACCAGCACGCCCCAGCGGCTGGTGACGTGGTTGAGAATTTCGCGCGAAGGACAGGCGGCGGCGAACACTTCGCCGCGCTGAATTTTTGCCGACAGTTTTTTTCTGGTTGTTGCGGTCATGGCACTTACCTTTTTGTGCGTACTTACGAAAAGTTATTGTAACGGATATTCTCCGTTCATCCCGTCCATCAACCGAAAAGAAAGGAAACATCATGATCGTCGTCACCGGAGCTACCGGCCAACTGGGCCATTTGGTTATCAAGGCATTGCTGAAAAAAATCCCCGCATCCAACATCGTCGCCGCCGTGCGCAACGTGGAAAAAGCCCAAGACCTCGCCGCCTTGGGCGTACAAATTCGCCATGCCGATTACAACTTGCCCGCAACCTGGGATGCCGCGTTGCAAGGCGCGGACAAAGTGTTGCTGATCTCGTCCAGCGAAGTCGGCCAACGCGCCAAACAACATCGTGCCGTCATCGCCGCCGCAAAAAAGGTGGGCGTAAAACTGCTGGCCTACACCAGTGTGTTGCGCGCCGACACCTCGCCGCTCGGCCTCGCCGCCGAACACAAAGAGACCGAGGAAAATATTCGCGCATCAGGCGTGCCTTTCGTCTTGCTGCGCCACGGCTGGTACACCGAAAACTACACGGCAGGCATTCCCGGCGCGTTGGCGCATGGCGCGGTATATGGCTGTGCGGGCGATGGCAAGATTTCCTCGGCTACCCGCGCCGACTACGCCGAAGCGGATGCGGCGGTGTTACTCGTCGAAAATCAGGCCGGAAAAATTTATGAATTGGCCGGAGACAGCGCCTACACCCTGAGCGAATTCGCCGCAGAAATTTCGCGCCAATCCGGCAAAAACATCGGCTACGTCAACCTGCCGCAAGCGGAATACAAAAATGTCCTTATTAAAGTCGGATTGCCGGAATTCGTTGCCGAATTACTTTCCGATTCCGACAGCGGCGTGGCCAAGGGCGCGCTGTTTGATGAGGGGCAGCAATTGAGCAAGCTGATAGGCAGGCCGACGACATCATTGGCGGTGGCGGTTAAGGCGGCGCTTTAAGATTAATTGCCGTCATTCCGACGCAGGCCGGAATCCAGCAAAACAAACATTCCGCGTAGCGGACAACATCCCGATTTTGTACCGCTTGCGCGGGATGTGTTTTTCAACTGGATTCCGGCCTGCGCCGGAATGACGGATTTATTTAGCCCACCTGCGGCCTCAAACTTGCCATCGCCTCGCGCAGCTTCACCTGCGTCGCGGGATCGTCACCAGCGTAGGAGCGAACCAATTCTTGCCTCTGGATAAATGGTTTGCCTTGGCGAATCAAAATTGGTACGCTCGCAGCATGAGTACGCCCACCCTCGAAGTGCGTTTTTTCAAGACCGATACCGGCAATGAGCCCGCTCGCGAATGGTTGCGCGGACTCTCGGCGACAGACAAGAAAACCATAGGCGAGGATGTGAAGACCGTGCAATTCGGTTGGCCACTCGGCATGCCGTTGGTTGCCCATCTGGACGGTGATGTGTGGGAAGTGCGGATCAGGCTGGACACGCGCATCGCGCGGATACTGTTTGCGCTGGAAGGCAACATCATGGTGCTGTTGCACGGATTTATCAAAAAACAACAAAAGACACCGAAGCCGGAACTCGATCTGGCGAAAGAACGGCTGAAACAACTTAGGAGAAGAACATGAGCAAGAAAAATATCGGTAGCAACTTTGACGAATTTCTGTCCGAGAACGCCACGCTGGACGAAGCTACCGCAGTCGCCGTCAAACGCGTCATCGCATGGCAGATCGAACAAGAAATGAAAGCGCAAAACCTGAACAAAACCACGATGGCGAAGAAGATGCACACCAGCCGTGCGGCGCTGAATCGTTTGCTGGACGAAAGCGATACCAGCCTCACGTTGACTACGCTGGCGAGTGCGGCGGCGGTGCTGGGGAAGAAGTTGAATGTTGAGTTGTTGGCAGCTTGAGTATTTTCCATATTGTTTTTTTGGGGCTAGTGACATGTCATCTGATGTGATAGCAGACAACTGGGCGCTTCAAGATATTTCTCGTCTCTTAACGAGAGGGATGGATGATGATATTGCACATTTAGTTGAGCCAGATGTTGAGAAAGGAAGCCATCAATACAAAGAAATTGCAGCGGCCATTATTCAAACTGAAGCTCTATTTGATTTCCTGACGGACGTTATTCTGCGAGACCAAATAGTTGTTGAGGAGAATAACGTATCGGCTTGGCGAGAAGAGTCTGGACCGTTAGAGGCAATAAATAAGGCCAAAGTCATAAGGGCCTATGCTTTCAGAGATAATTTCAAACTGAACGCCCCTCGAACCGAATTGGTTAATCGGTTATGCATAACGGAATCTCTCCGTGCAGAACATGAAGAAAACACCAAAGGATGGGCGCAATATCGGCAAACGCCCAATCCATATCTTTCTCAAATATTGTGGGGTGGGGCTGGTATGTTGGCCAGGGCCTTTGTTACGGAACGTTCTTACACCCCGCACCCCGTGAGGCGAAATTTTTTCCAGCAGGCTGGTGTAGTGCTGAGAAGTGAAGATGCCCTGAGGCGGTTGACCAGCCAAATCAGGGAAAAGCGGGCTTCCATATACAAAGCTCAAAGTGGGAAAGATGAGTTTTATTCGCTTTATGTAAGCATGGATCCCTTGCCGATCCGAGTGTTACAGGAATCAAATTCAGTTGATGACTTGCTTACAATTGCGCTTCAACTGCGTGATGAATATCGGGAGCTACGCCATTGGTTGGGTTGCTACCAAGCTGCAATCAATCAAGATGAATATTCTGAAGTGGAAAAATACCAGGATATTTTGCGTTCTATCTCAAGATATGTGGATTCAGGAATGGGGAAAGTTGATGCCAATGCGCCAACTTATACTGTGGGCATTGGTGCATTGAAGATTGCCATGAAGGGCGATCCGGTAAATGCTCTCAAGAATCAGTTTGGTGTTCGCGCCATGGTGAACAAATTGATAATGAGCAAGTCGGGAGTTGCCGATCTGAAGAAGTACTTGGGTTTATTTGGCGAAAAAAATAGCGCGGTTGGAATGAAAGTTTTGGAGCACTTTTCTGAAACTGCAAAGGCCTGACACTACTGCGTCGGCGTGTGCGGCGGTGCAAGGGAATAGGTTGAAGGTGGAGATGGTGGCGGGGTGAGGTAAATGCAAAGTTGGTTTGGTTCATCGCGGGCATGTCGCACGTTAACCGACTGGAACGTTTGGCGAGTTGAAAATTATTCGTCCACTAAATTTTCACGTTCCAACACTCTGCGAATTTCCTCGAAAACAGCTGAAATATTTCCTTTGGGAAATCGGATTTGACCTAAGCCTTGGATATTGGAAAATTCCTCGCAGCCTTCCTCTAACAAAATTATTGCGCGTTCAAATCCAAGGCGACCTTGAAATAGTCCCGCTTCGTGAATTACATTCTGACGAGCGTGCTGCTTTCCGTCTGCTTGCTCGTCTTCAGCTGTCATGACCAGAAAAGCAATTGCAGCTTCATCCAACATCTGGGATAGACGTGCAATATTTGTAAAACCGGCGACAGGTACGCGATTAAATTCATCCCAAGGAAGGCGCATGCGATCTTGAATGAAATCCTTAAAATCCTTCCATGAAGACGATCGTCCGTGACCAATAAAAATGTTAGTGCCAATACGCCCAGCTTGAACAGTATGTTTTTCAATATTCTGGACATGAGATGCGGCTCTGCGGCAAAGTTTTGCCAATTCAGAGCAGGCTGTAAATGGGTATTTAATGGTGTGTATTTGAGCCAAAACATTGATATGTGGCGGAGTGTGTAACCCAGCTTGAATTGCTGGCATATCTCTTGACATTAACTGACCAGTAGGACGCAAAAATTTGATAAAGTCGCCGACCCCAAATAACTTCTTTTGCTCAATTTTTGTGACTATATCTTGTAGATACTTGTCTTCATTTTTTGAGGTTAGAAAGCTGGATAAAAGGGATAGCGTTCTAGATTGCAAATCCTCGAACAATTCTTTTGCAATTTTAGATTGCGCCACCTGTTCTTGCGTGTTTGGATTTCCAGCGCGTTTCTCAATAGCGGATACCACGTCATCAAATCGATATTCACGCCAATCACCAATAGTGTCCCGAATGCTATATGTCGCTTCCAATCCCCATTCTTGGCTGAATCGTGCACCAGGGGGTGGTTCTGACAGACCATCGTAATATACATTTGAATGATACCCAAGCCATGACTTACTCCATGCTTTTCCAGCAAGTTCGGCCGAGTCGATTAAGTTCTGAAGTGATTTATTAAATGTCTCAGTTGTCGAGATTACGCATTGTGATTCAAGGCGATCTGCAACTTTAAAGAGGTCATCGGCTATTGTCATTTTTCAATTCAATGTATGGTAAAAATCTATAATGCCAGAAATGGCTGATGAATTAGGCACGAAAGTTACCCTGCTAACTTCCCAAAAAAATTCCTGATCGCCAACACCCGCAGTCGCCCCAGGTCTCCATACTTAAATTCGATCTTTAGTTTGTCCTGTTCCGCCTTTCTGACTTGGCATTTTCAATATGACATCGCCCGAAGATGCCCGCCAATAGGCGTTTTTCACGCGATGCTTGATGTAGATCGCCTATTGGCGGGCGTTCCAGAAGGGTGGCATATCTATGCAAACACACTTTCCGCCAGCATCGCCGGAGACAAAACAGTCACGCCTTGAATGGTCTTGCCGTAGAGTGCGCCGAAGTGGGTGCGGTCGCCGGTGACCAGTATGTCGCAGTGGTGGAGGATGGCGGCGGCGAGTACCGGGCGGTCTTTTTCAGGCAGGTTAACTGTGTCGGGCAATAACGCATTGCTGTTGCTCATGCTGCCGATTTTGATGCGGGTCGCCATTGCATTCAGCACGCTAATTCCATCGGGAGTTTTTGCGGACAGATTGCGCCGGGCTTCTTCGAACACGTAAGCATCCGCCCAAAGTTCATGACCGGCGGTTTCGGTGAGTGCGAGTAGTTGGCGTACAGCGCCGTCAGATCGCGCTGCCGAGAACAGGATGTTCGCGTCCAGAAAAATTCGCACAGAGTCAGTTCGAGTTGATTTTCTTGTTCAGCACAGCAGCCAGTTCGGCTTCGGCCTCATCAAATTCGCGCAGGCGATCTGCGTTGTATAGCTCGATGGGCAAGGTCACTGCGGGGCGTAGCAGGATACCCTCGGGCGTGGTTTCCGCGATCAGTTGGTCTGCTGCAGAGATACCGAGCGCTTTGCGGAATTGGGTGGGCAGGGTGATGACACCGCGCCCGGTGATGGTCAGCGTAGTTTTCATGCTTGGCAGTTTTGCAGAAAAGCAGTAATGCTGCAACACCATTTTTATCTCCAGAGTTTATTGTCCGTCATTCCGGCGCAGGCCGGAATCCAGCTAGAAATCACTCTGCGAAGCAGACAATTCCAAAATTTCGTCCCAATGCGTGGGAAATTGTTGAATCAACTGGATTCCGGCCTGCGCCGGAATGACGGGGGATGGCTACTTCAACTCCCCAAAGAAATTCCTGATCGCCAGCACCCGCTGCCCCAAATCCCCATACTTTAATTCGATCTTCAGTTTGTCCTGTCCCGCCATTTTGATGTGGCGTTTGCTCTGGATCAGGGTGATGACTTTCATCGGGTCGATGGGTGGGTTGGGGACGAACTGGATGGTGATCGCTTCGCTCGACGCGTCCACTTTGCTGATGCCTAACGGCTTGGCGAGGATGCGCAGGCGGTGGCTGTCGAGCAGGGTTTGTGCGGGTTCGGGCAGCAGGCCGAAGCGGTCGATCAGCTCTTGATGCATGTCGTCCAGGTCTTGCTGCGTGTTGCAATTCGCTAATCGTTTGTAGATGACCAAGCGCTGGTGGATGTCGCCGCAATAGTCGTTCGGTAACAGTGCGGGCGTGTGCAAATTGATTTCGGTGGTCACGCCCAGTGGGTGGGTCATGTCCGGCTCTTTGCCCAGTCGCAGCGAGGTGATGGCGGCGCTCAGCATGTCGTTGTAGAGCGAAAAGCCGATCTCCTGCATTTCGCCGCTTTGCGATTCGCCCAGCACTTCGCCAGCACCCCGTATTTCCAGATCGTGCATGGCGAGGAAGAAACCGCTGCCCAGTTGTTCCATGGCCTGAATCGCTTCCAATCTTTTCTTCGCCTGTGAGGTGAGGCCGTCCATGCTATCCACCAAAAGATAGGCATAAGCCTGGTGGTGCGAGCGTCCGACGCGGCCACGCAACTGGTGCAACTGCGCGAGGCCGAAGCGGTCGGCGCGGTTCATGATGATGGTGTTGGCGGTGGGCACGTCGATGCCGGTTTCAATAATCGTGGAGCACAGCAGCACGTTGAAACGCTGGTGGGTGAAGTCGCGCATCACCGCTTCCAGATCGCGTTCGCCCATCTGGCCGTGCGCCACGCGGATGCGCGCTTCCGGCAGCAGCGTCTCCAGTTTCTCCAGCATGTTACTTATGGTATCGACTTCGTTGTGCAGAAAATAAACCTGCCCGCCGCGCTTGAGTTCGCGCAGCACGGCTTCGCGGATGATGCCCTGACTAAAGCTGCTGACGAAGGTCTTGATCGACAGGCGGCGCTGCGGTGCGGTGGCGATCACCGAGAAATCGCGCAGGCCTTCCAGCGACATAGCCAGCGTGCGCGGGATGGGCGTGGCGGTGAGCGTGAGCACGTCCACTTCGGCGCGCAAGGCTTTCAGTTTTTCTTTTTGCTGCACGCCGAAGCGGTGTTCTTCGTCGAGAATCACCAAGCCCAGATTGTGGAATTTCACATCTTTTTGAATCAGCTTGTGCGTGCCGATCACGATGTCCAGTTTGCCGTCGGCCAATTCTTGTAGCGATTGCGTCACTTCTTTGGTCGAGCGGAAACGCGACAACTCGGCGATCTTGATCGGCCAATCGGCGAAGCGGGTGGAAAAATTCTGGAAGTGCTGTTCGGCCAGCAGCGTGGTGGGAACCAGCACCGCCACTTGTTTGCCATCCATCACCGCGACGAAGGCGGCGCGTAGCGCCACTTCGGTTTTGCCGAAACCCACATCGCCGCAGATCAGCCTGTCCATCGGCTTGCCGGATTGCAGATCGAGCAGCACCGCTTCGATGGCGGCGGCTTGATCGGCGGTCTCTTCAAAACCGAACCCGGCTGCGAACGCTTCGTAGTCGTGATAAGTCAGCTTGAATGCGTGGCCTTTGCGGATGGCGCGCTGCGCGTAGATGTTCAGCAACTCGGCGGCGGTGTCGCGCACCTGTTGCATGGCGCGGCGCTTGGCTTTGTCCCACGTGCCGCTGCCCAGCTTGTGCAGGGGCGCGGCTTCCGGCGCGCCGCCGCTGTAACGGCTGATGACGTGCAGTTGCGAGACGGGGACATACAGTTTGTCTTCGCCCGCATATTCCAGCAGCAGGAATTCGTTCTCGCCTTCGCCCAAATCGAGATTCACCAGACCCCGGTAGCGCGCGATGCCGTGCTGCTCATGCACCACCGGATCGCCGGTCTTGAGCTCGGACAAATCGCGCAACATGTGTTCCACGTTGCTCTTCTTTGCTATTCGGTTGGCGCGGCTGCGCGGTTGCGCGGCGTAGAGTTCGGTTTCGGTGACGATGGAAATATTTTCATCCGGTAGCGCAAAACCGATTTGCAACGGGCCGACACCGAGCATGAATTTTTCTTGGCTGGCGAGGAAGGTTGCGTAGTCTTCGCATACGGCGGGCAGCAGGCCGTATTCCTTCAGGTAGCCGGACATGATTTCGCGGCGGCCTAAGCTTTCGGCGAGGAGCAAGGTGCGGCCTTGGTAGCCGCGCAGGAAATCCTCGAATTTCTGCGTGGGGATTTCGGCGCGGCGGTCAACGGCGATGGGAGGGATGGGGGTGGTTGGGCAGCGGGTGACGTTTTTAGAGTCTTCCCTCACCCCTAGCCCCTCTCCCGGTGGGAGAGGGGAACTTAAGCTCCCTCTCCCACCGGGAGAGGGTTGGGGTGAGGGAGCACTCGTGGCAATCACATCCACCCGAGCAAACTCCTTCACCCGAATAAAAAACTGCTCCCCATCCAAAAACAATTCCTTGGTTTCCAGCAACGGATGCTGCGGATCGCCTCTTAACAAGTTGTAGCGCGAAGCGGCATCCTTGCCGAAGGAAGCGATAGCCTCGTCCACATCGTGATGCAAACACAGCGTGGCGTTCTGCGGCAGGTAGTCGAACAGTGTGGCGGTGTGCTCGAAGAACAGCGGCAGGTAATACTCGATGCCAGCCGGTGCGATGCCTTTGCTCACGTCTTTGTAGATGCGCGATTTGGAGGGATCACCGTCGAAGCGGTCGCGGAAACTCTGGCGGAAGCGCGCTTGTCCTTTGTCGTCCATCGGAAATTCGCGCGCGGGCAGCAGGCGTATCTCCGGCACGGGATACAAGGTGCGCTGCGTGTCCACGTCAAAGGTGGAAATAGTCTCGATCTCGTCGTCGAACAAGTCGAGGCGGTAGGGCAGAATGCTGCCCATGGCGAACAAGTCGATGATGCCGCCGCGCACGCAATATTCGCCGGGGGTGAGTACCTGCTGCACGTGGTTGTAACCCGCCAGCGTCATCTGCTGGCGGAAGGCATCGAGGTTCAGCGTCTCGCCTTTTTTCAGGAAGAAAGTGTAAGCCGCAAGATACGACACCGGCGGCAGCGGATACAAGGCGGTGGTGATCGGCACAACGACAATATCGAAAGCCTGGCTGCGAATATGGTGCAGCGTGGCGAGGCGCTCGGAGATCAAATCCTGATGCGGCGAAAACTGGTCGTAAGGCAGCGTCTCCCAGTCCGGCAGCAGAAACACCCGCAGCTTGGGATCAAAGAACGGAATCTCTTCCACCAGCCGCTGCGCTTCCAGCGCATTGGCGGCGATGATGATGAGCGGCGAATGTTGCGTGGCGTATTGCGCCAGCGCCAAGGCATCGGATGAGCCGGTTAAATGGGTGTAACGCGGGCGGGAATGGGATGAGCTGAACAGCATGGGGACGGCCTGAAACAAAGGCGCGTATTATACTCTTGGCGGCATCGTTACATGCCTCACCAACCGTGTGTATTATCGCGGCTGAACCATATCCACACTGCGGTTAAGCCCTGCCGGGAGTGTTTTATTTATGAACCCTGAACAACAAATCTTAACCATCCTGTACGAGATGTCCATGGTGATTGGCGGCGAGGTGAGTGTGAAGCCGCTGCTGACCAAGACCTTGCAGCAGTTGCTGTATCACACCTCGTTTCCGGCGGGGCTGGTGTTTCTCGATTTGCCGCCCGACACAGGGGGCGATACGGTAGAGGCGCGGCTGGCGGCGGTGGTCGGCGACTTCGAGCTGGGCGAGCGGGTGGGGCAGAAAATGACGCTGCCCGCCGCGCTGTTGCGTGGCAATGCCGAGATGCGCGAAGACCCTAATTTATTGTCCGCGCTGGCGGCGGGCGGCGGCGATTATGCGATTTTTCTGCGTCTGCCCATCAATCCCAATGGCGTAATTTTGCTGCTCGCCGCGCGCGGGGTTCAGCCCGAGTTGCCGTTCGCGCAAATATTTCAGCCGGTGATGGCGAATCTGTCCAAGGCGATTTTGCTGTGCCGCCACCACGAGGCGTTTACCGCCGGGCTGGTGGCCGAGCGCGACGTGGCTTGGGAAAATCTGCGCAAGGTCAACCGCACGCTGAAGACGCTGAGTTCCGGCAACGAAGTGTTGGTGCGCGCTTCCGACGAAATCGCGCTGCTGGAAGAAATGTGCCGCGTGGTAGTCGAGGTCGGCGGTTACCGTTCGGCTTGGGTCGGTTATGCCGAGCAGGACGAAACGAAGTCGGTGCGCAAAATGGCGCTGTCCGGTGACGGGGCCGATATTCTCGCCACGCTGGATTTCACCTGGGCGGACGACGACGAACTGGGGCGCGCGCCGATCGGTGCGGCCATCCGTAGCGGCGATGCGCAAATGCTGGCGGATGTGCAAACCGATCCGCGTTTTGCGCCGTGGCGCGAGCAAGCCCTCGCCAGCGGCTGCGCTTCCATTCTCGCTTTGCCGCTAAAGGATGAGACGGGACAGGCTTTCGGCGCGCTGACTATAGACGCTGGAGAAACCAACGCCTTCGACACCGAAGAGATAAGCCTGTTGAGCGAACTGGCCAGCGATCTGGCTTACGGCATCGTCAACTTGCGCAGCCGCGCCGAACAGTTGCACAGCGCGGCGCAATTACACAAGAGTTTGGAAGACGCGATTCAAGCGATTGCCGCCACCGTGGAAATGCGCGACCCCTATACCGCCGGCCACCAGCGGCGCGTGGCGCAGTTGGCCGAAGCGATTGCGCTCAAACTGGGGCTGGACACGGAACGCATCCACGGCATCCGCCTCGCCAGCAAAGTCCACGATGTCGGAAAAATTGGCCTGCCTGCGGAAATCCTGACCAAGCCGGGAACGCTGACTCCGGTGGAATTTAACCTGGTCAAAGAACATTCAAAAATCGGCTACGACATTCTCAAGGACGCGGAATTTCCCTGGCCCATCGCGCAGATGGTGCGCAGTCACCACGAACGCCAAGACGGCTCGGGTTACCCGGACGGTTTGAAAGGGCACGACATCCTGTTCGACGCGCGCATCATCGGCGTGGCCGACGTGGTCGAAGCCATGTCCTCCTACCGCCCTTATCGCCCCGCGCTGGGCAAGCAGGCAGCGCTGGACGAAATTTTGTCGCACCGGGGCAAACGCTACGATGCGCAAGTGGTGGATGCCTGCTGTCAGGTGATGGCGGAGGGGTTCGAATTCAACTGATAAAAAAACAGTTAGCCACAGAGTTCACAGAGATCACAGAGAAAGAAAAGGTTTTTCCATGATTTGCTGGCTCACCCAAATAGTCGGGCGCAATTATGTGAGAACCGTTTGTTTCTCCTCTGTGATCTCTGTGAAATCTGTGGCTAACAAAGTTTTTAGTCACTAACAAGTTAAATGATGTCAAAACATGACAAGAATTTCTCACGCGGAGACGCGGAGTTCTCGGAGAAACATAATTCACTCCTACATAT
>JAGVNQ010000068.1 GCA_020053195.1 Sideroxydans sp. | reverse complement strand
TCATCCTTCACTCCCAGCGCCAATCTGGGAGGAGCCACATTAAAGGCTGGGCTGGATTTCAGCATGACCGCCGCGAGCGGCTTTACCAATTACATCGGCACACCTATACTCGATACCGCCCAAATGCGCGACCACAACAACGCGGCCATCGGCGCACTGGGCGGCGCATTCCCGGCGGCGGTCTCGGGCACTTCGACATTAAGCACCTTCCAATACCACGATGTCGGCACGCTCTCGCTGCTCGCCAATGCGGTCACCGACAGCACTTTCTCTTCAGTCGATCAGCCCAACGATTGCACCAACGATGCTTCCAATTCACTCGTCGGCGGCAAATACGGCTGCACGATTGGCTCATCAATTGCCGGGCCTTGGGGACGCTTCTACCCGCACCATTTCACTTACACCACAACGTTGACTCCGGCCTATAGCTCCACACTGCCTCCTGCATGCTCGGGCGGCAACGGCTTCACCTACATGGATCAACCCAATCTCGGCATCAATCTGGCGCTGACCGCCATGAGCTTCAACGAAACCACCACCACCAAATACACCGCTGGTTACGCATCACTGGGCACTTTCTCTATCACCGGAGACAACGGCGGCACTGCCGTAGCCCTGTCGCGCCTTTCTCCCGCCTTGCCCGCCTTCACCTGGAGCAACGGCACTTACAGCGCGAGCGGCGGCGCTTACACTTTCTCCAAACTCGCCAACCCGGACGGCGCTTACGACAGCTTCGCGCTACTCGCCGCAGTCACCGACCCGGATAGCGTTGCGATCTTGGGAACAAACAGCAGCAACACCACCAGCGTGCGTTATGGCCGCTTATTTTTGGGCAACAACTTCGGGTCGGAACTCATCGCTCTGCCGCTCGCGCTGTCAACACAATATTGGGCGAGCGGCGGCTGGGCAAACAATGCGCTGGATAGTTGCACCACCCTGCCCGCTTCCAGCGTGCGCATGGATGGCTATGCGCAAAATCTGGAGGCCTGTGAAACGGTGTTATCGCCCGTAGGCATTTTGAATTTTGCAAACGGTGTCGTGGCGGGAGGATTGCGTTTATCCGCACCGGGCGCGGGGAATACGGGCAGCGTCAATCTGACGATCAACACCGCAGCCGCAGCGGGCAACACCTGCATCGCAGCCGTACCAAGCGCCGCCTCCAATGCCAACTTGCCATGGTTCACCTCCACCACTTCGCGCGCCACCTTCGGCGTGTACAAAGGCGCTAACCAGTTTATCTACATGCGCGAAGCGTATTGAGCGGATTGTCCGTTGGAACGTAGGTCGGGCTTCAGCCCGACTTGTCGGGTTGAAACCCGACCTACCAACCCCTTCAACAACGTTTTTTAGGTTGGACAAACAGGCCGACAGGAACAATTCCAGCAACCCGACTTGACGCAGAGCCAATAAACACGCCACTCTCCATCAATCGCATCACGTAGATCGCCTATTGACGGGCATCTACACGAGGTTAGGGATAGAGAATCTCACGCCGCGACTATCAGGCTTGCTTCTTCGTACAACGATTTAATCACCACCTTGCGCACTTCCGGGCGGTCGGGGACTTGATACAGCACCGGCATCAGCATCTCTTCAAAAATGCCGCGCAGGCTGCGCGCGCCGACTTTGTATTCGAACGCCATGTCGGCGATTTGGCGGAAAACGTCGTGTTCTATTTCCAGTTCCACGCCTTCGTCTTTGAGCATTTCGCGGAACTGGTTGTAGATGGAATTGCGCGGCTCGACCATGATTTTCGTCAACTGGTCTTTGGATAAATTTTGCAAATTGGCGATGACCGGCAAGCGTCCGGCGAATTCTGGAATCAAGCCGAACACGAACAGATCGGTGGGTTTCACGCGCGTGTTCAGTCGATTGAGAATGTGCTCGTCTTCGCCCGTGCCGACGGAAATAAAACCGAACGCCTGATTCTTGGCAGTGATGTTTTCCAGCCCGACGAAAGCGCCCGCGCAGATGAACAACACGTTGGTGGTGTCGAAGGTTTTTTCGCCCAGCCGCACCGACGCGCCTTCCATGATTTTCAGCAGCGCGTGTTGCACGCGCTCGCCCGACGTGCCGCGCTGCTCGCCTTCGGACGCTTTCAGCTTGTCGATCTCGTCGATGAACACGATGCCGTGCTGCGCTTTGACCAGGTCGCCTTCCGCTTTGTCCAGCAGGCGCAGCAGCAAAGCTTCGATTTCCTCGTTGACGTATTTCGACTGCGCCAGCGAAGTCGCGTTGGCGGTGACGAACGGCACGCGCGCCACGCGCGACAAGGTTTCGCACAGCAGCGTTTTGCCCGTACCAGTGGGGCCGACCAGCAGGATGTTGCTCTTGATAATTTCCACCTCCGTCCGTTGCCTGCCCAGCCTGCGGTAATGCGCATACACCGCCACCGACAGCGTCTTCTTCGCCTCGTCCTGACCGACAACGTACTGGTTCAGGTATTGGGTGATCGCGCTGGGAGTCAGCTTCTTGCCCTGCAACAACTGGCTTTCGGAAATTTCCATATCATTCATCCTCGCTCAAGTCTTATCGAACTTCATCGTACTACAGTCGCAGCTTACCTTGAACCCGATGCACACATTCCCTCCCCCATACAGGGGGAGGGTTAGGGTGGGGGTAGAAACGCAACCGTTCCACAACTCTACCCCCATCCCAACCTTCCCCCTGCATGGGGGAAGGAGCTGATTTTGTTCAAGCTCACGCTAACGGCTTCATCCCTAAAACCCGACTGTTTTACTTATTGAAAACACCTCGACTCTGCTCTATCAAATTGGGTATATTGCCGCCTCGAAAAATTGTTTGCTTCTTGTCGGTGGCGGCGGGAAGTATTCAATCAACGTTGAGCATTCAAAGAAAGAAAATATGGCAAACGTGTTTTTCAGCAAGCTTTTATCTTCCGTGTCGCCGCGCAGCGACAATTACTTCAAACTCTTCAACGAATTATCGGCCTGCACTGTGCGTGGCGCAAAAATTCTGGCGACCATGAGTTCGGTGCAAGACCAGGCCACCTTCAACCAGCTCTTCGCCGAGATGATGAAAACCGAAGGCGAAGCCGACGAAATTACCAAAAACATTTTCATGACGCTGCACAAATCTTTCATCACCCCGTTCGACCGCTGGGAGATCAAGGATCTGGCCAAGGCGCTGGACGATATGATCGACTGCATGGAAGACATTCCGCAGCGCGCTCGGCTGTATGGCCCGGGCAGCTTCACTCTGGAAATGGCGGCGCTGGGACAGATTACTTTGCGCGCCACGGAAAAAGTGCAGGAAGCGGTTTCGCTGCTGTCGGACATGCGCAACGCCGACCGCATTTTGAATATCTGCCAGGAAATCGGCGTGATCGAAAGCGAAGCCGACCGCGTCATGCGCTCCGGCATGGAACGTCTGTTCGCCGAAGTATCCGACGCGCGTTCGCTGATTCGCTCCAAGGAAATTTACGAATTATTCGAAGAAGCGGTTGACCGCTGCGAAGATGCCGCCAACGTGATTCACGGTGTCGTGCTGGAACGGATATGAACTTAAAAAACAAAATTGAGCCACGGATAGACACGGATGAAACACTGATGAAAAGCAAATTCCATAGCGGTGTTTTATCCGTGTTTCATCCGTGTTAATCCGTGGCTAACTGAGGTTCCAAGCATGAATGAACAAACGTTTTTAATCATGGCGGCGTTGGTCGTCGTGGCGCTGCTGTTCGATTTCATGAACGGTTTCCACGATTCGGCCAACTCCATCGCGCTGATGGTTTCCACCCGGCTGTTAACACCGCAAGCCGCCGTGGTGTGGGCGGCGTTTTTCAATTTCATCGCCTTCCTGTTTTTCGGCCTGCATGTGGCCAACACCGTCGGCTCCGGCATCGTTTCCACAGCGGTGATAGACAACGCGGTGATCTTCGGCGCGCTGTGCGGTGCCATTGCGTGGAACATCATCACCTGGTGGTTCGGCATTCCATCGTCGTCTTCGCACGCCTTGATCGGCGGGCTGGTGGGCGCGGCGCTGGCCAAAGCGGGCTGGTCATCCATCGTCGCACAAGGTCTGTTTAAAACCTCGGCGGCGATTATCCTGTCGCCGCTGCTGGGCTTGTTGCTGGCGATTGCCATGTCGATTGCGCTGCTGTGGATTCTGGAAAAATCGCTGCCGCACCAGGCCGAGCGCCGCTTTAACAAACTCCAGTTCATCTCTTCTTCGCTGTATAGCCTGGGCCACGGCGGCAACGATGCGCAAAAAACCATGGGCATCATCACCGTGCTGCTGTTCGCCAACGGCTATTTGCAGGGCGAATTCCACGTGCCGTTCTGGGTGGTAATTTCGTGCCAGATCGCCATGGCGCTGGGCACGCTGTTCGGCGGTTGGCGCATCGTCAAAACCATGGGCATGGGCATCACCCGCATCCGCCCCACCGGCGCGTTCTGCGCGCAAACCTCGGGCGCGATAACGCTGTTCCTCGCCACCTACCTCGGCATCCCCGTCTCCACCACGCACACCATCACCGGCTCCATCGTCGGAGTCGGCCTGTCGCGCCGCCTGTCCGCCGTGCGCTGGGGCCTGGCCGCGCGCATCGTCTGGGCCTGGGTGCTGACCATCCCGGCTTCGGGATTGATCGCGGCGGCTTGCTGGTATCTGGCGAGCGGGGTTATGTAGTAGCGTAATGCAGTTGTTTGAACCCAAGCCGAAATCAAAATATTTTGCACGCGGAGACGCGAAGACGCGGAGAAAAACAAGGCGGGTGTGAAGTTGGTATCTCCGCGACCACCGCGTCTCCGCGTGAAAAATTCTTGTCATTCTTTGACATCATTTGACTAATAATCTAATCCATTTGTAATAACCACGTCATTCCGGCACAGGCCGGAATGACGGTCTAATGAAAACCATGCACACTCTTTCCTCCCTGCGCGCCGGTGAACTGGCCGGTATCCAGCGTCTCGATCTTGGTTGCGGCCTGACGGAATTCCCGCACGAAATTTTCGATCTGGCCGACTCGCTGGAAATTCTGAATCTCTCCGCCAACGCGCTGTGCGACCTGCCCCACGATCTGCCGCGCCTGCACAAGCTGCGCGTGATTTTTTGTTCCGACAACCGCTTCACGCGCGTGCCGCCAGTGTTGGGGCAATGCCGCAATCTGGAAATGATCGGCTTCAAAGCCAACCAAATCGAAGAACTGCCCGCCGCAGCCTTGCCGCAAAAATTGCGCTGGCTGATTCTCACCGACAACCGCCTGCGCGAACTGCCCGCACAACTCGGCAACTGCGCGCAGCTGCAAAAACTCATGCTGACGGGCAACCGGTTGAGTCATCTGCCGCATGAACTGGCGCGCTGCACCCGACTGGAATTGTTGCGCATCGCAGCCAACGATTTTGCGCAGTTGCCCGAGTGGTTGTTCACCCTGCCGCGACTGGCGTGGCTGGCTTATTCCGGCAACCCGTGCAGCGATGCGCGCGAAGCCGCCGCGCTGCAACATCTGCACATCACCCACGTCGATTGGCAATCGCTCACCATGCAGCACAAGTTGGGCGAAGGCGCGTCCGGCATC
The DNA here is from genome assembly GCA_020053195.1 of Sideroxydans sp. Classification (GTDB taxonomy): domain Bacteria; phylum Pseudomonadota; class Gammaproteobacteria; order Burkholderiales; family Gallionellaceae; genus Sideroxyarcus. The sequence continues at coordinate 3,651 of JAGVNQ010000068.1, read as the reverse complement.
ATCTACCGCGCGCACCATCACGCGGACGATGCGCCGGTGGCGGTAAAAATATTCAAAGGCGCGCTCACCAGCGACGGCCTGCCGCGCAGCGAAAAAGCCGCCAGCATCGCGGCGGGCGCGCACCCCGGACTGATCCCCGTCATCGGCAAACTGAGCGCACATCCCGAAGCCACACCGGGGCTGGTGATGTCGCTGATTGACCCCGCCTTCATCAACCTCGCCGCCCCGCCCAGTTTGGAGTCCTGCACGCGCGACATCTATCCGCCGCAGTTGCGCTTCACGCCGAGCAGCGCGCTCAACATCGCGCTGGGCATCGCCGCCGTAGCCGAACACCTGCACGCACAAGGCATCAACCACGGCGATTTATACGCCCACAACATCTTGTGGGACGACGACGGCGACTGCCTGCTGGGCGACTTCGGCGCGGCCTCGTTTTTGCCTCAAAACGCGCAACAAGCGGAAGCGTTGCAACACCTCGAAGTGCGCGCCTACGGCTGTTTGCTGGAGGAATTGTTGGAGCGTTGCGACGAATTTCCCGACGTGGCCGCAATAAATAAATTGCAGCGGCGCTGCGCCAGCGCAGAGGTGAACGAAAGGCCGTTGTTCGCCGAGATACGGCGCGAGTTGGAGACAATGGTTTTGTAGGAGCGAGCTTGCTCGCGAAGGTTTTTTGCGAGCAAGCTCGCTCCTACAATGAATATTTTTACACCCCATTTGCCCGCAAGCCAATAAACACGCCACTCTCCATCAATCACATCACGTAGATCGCCTATTGACGCGCTTCTTCACGAGGTTGGCATTTAGAAATTGATAAATTTGCACCAATTTTCATTCGCCGCCAGCCTACGAATGACAGCTGCGCGCGTGCGCGCATAGTCAAAATCCTCCGGCTGCGGTAGATTACATCGCATGAACTCCGCTCACGCTCACCGCCATGCAAACCCGCTACGCCTGTTGCTGCTGGCCGTTTTCTTCCTGCTCGCCGCTTGCAGCGAGGTGAAGGAAGAAGCGCTCCCTTCCGCCAGCCGCGTGCTGGCGCTGGGCGACAGCTTGACAGCGGGCTACGGTGTGACCGCCGAAGAAGCGTGGCCGCATTTGCTGGCGGGCAAGACGGGCTGGCAAATCGCCAACGGCGGCAAAAGCGGCGACACCAGCGGCGGCGCGTTGCAGCGTTTGCCCGCGTTGCTGGAAGAATACGATCCGGCGCTGGTGCTGGTGACTTTGGGCGGCAACGATATGTTGCGCCATGTGCCACAGGCGGAGACAGTCGGCAATCTGGAGCAGATCATTGTGCTCATCCTCGCGCACGGCGCGAAACCGGTGTTGCTGGCGACACCGCAACCCAGCCTGGCGGGCGCGGCGTTTCGCAATCTGTCGGCGGCAGATTTTTATCGCCAAGTGGCCGAGACGCAGCAAGTGCCGCTGATCGAAGATGCCATCGCCGATGTGCTTTCCAACCCGGATTTGAAAGTGGATGCGCTGCATCCGAATGTGGCGGGGCATGCGTTGTTGGCGGAGAAGATTTTTGAGGAGTTGAAAGAGATTGGGTTTGCACATTAATGTGCGACATGAACCGAACCTGTCCCATCCCCCTTGCAGAGGGAAGGCTAGGATGGGGGTAGAAGTTGTGGACACATTGAAGTTTCTACCCCCTCCCTAGCCCTCCCCCTGCAAGGGGGAGGGAATGTGTCGGCAACTGGCAATAACCGGAGAATGCCATGAGTGAAATGTTGAGCCTGACCCGCGCCGCCAAGCTGGTGGGCGCGACGCGCGCGGAGTTGCAGAAGCATATCCAGCGCGGCGAGATGGTGGCTTACGACGGGATGATTTCGGTGGAGAATCTGCTGGCGTGTTATCCCGATGCGCAACTGGAAGACACCGCCGAAGCGCGGAGGGTGGCGCAGATCAAGGAGCGCGCGTTTGGCAAACGCGTGTTCGAGCGCGCCATGCCGGACGCGGAGGTGTTGGCGGCGCGCCTCACCGAGTTGGGCAAGACGCTGGCGTATAGTGAAAAACAAGTCGAACAATTCACGTTGTTGTTGGGTCGCTTGTGGGACAAACTGGCGGCGATGGAAGCGCGCGCGGATGCCCCGTCGCGTCAGGCGTTGGCAGAATTGAAAACATGGATCACGCGCGAAGTGGAGGTGGCGATGGAACCGGGATTCATCAATCCGCTGGCGATCAAAGACACGGTGCTGCACATCATCACCGCGCAAGTGACGGTGTTGCCGAGCAAGCACGATTTTCTGGTGGAAGGCCACGACACGCTGCTGGAAGCCGCGATGCGCTCCGGCATCCCGCTCAATTACGGTTGCAGCGGCGGCAATTGCGGCTTGTGCAAGGCCAAAGTATTGTCGGGCGAAGTGAAGAAAACGCGGCAGCACGATTTCGTGATTTCCGATGCGGAAAAAAATCAGGGTTACGTGCTGCTGTGCAGCAACACGGCAGTGAGCGATGTGGTGATCGAAGCGGCGGTGGCGAACAGCGTGCAGGACATTCCGTTCCAGCAGATCAGCGCGCATGTCAAAGCCATGGGACACATCAACGACGATATGATTTTGCTGCATCTGCAAACGCCGCGCACCCAGCGCCTGCGCTTCCTCGCGGGACAGAGCGCGAGCTTGCGCGTCGGGCAATCGTTCAGCGCGGAGCTGCCCATCGCCAGTTGCCCCTGCGATGATCGCAATGTGTTGTTCCACATTCACCGCCACAACGGCAACCTGTTTTCGGATTATGTTTTCGAGCATCTCAAACAAAACGAAACGGTGGAGATCGAAGGGCCGCACGGCGAATTTATCCTGCACGAAAAATCCGAACGGCCATTCTATTTCTTCGCCTTCGACAGCGGCTTCGCACCGATCAAAAGTTTGATCGAACACGCGCTCTCGCTCGAAGCGGAAAACATTCATCTGCACTGGATCGGTTCGGCGCAGCAAAACATTTACCTGCCCAACATCGCCCACGCATGGGAAGATGCGCTGGATAATTTTCACTACGAAGAACACGTCGCCGGTTTCGACTTGCGCACTGTGAGCGGCAAGCGCGAACAGGCATTGCACAAGCTGCTAGCCCAGATCAATGCTGCCGACATCATGCTGCTGGAGGGCGATATTTACCTCGCCGGACCGGAAGCGGCTGTGAACGTTGCCGAACAATATTTTTTGGATAAAGGATTGCCGAAAACGCGGGTGGCGGTGGCGAGTGTGAAGTAAATTCCAGTTCCTTCCCCCTTGCAGGGGGAGGGGATGTGACATCGGACAATTTGTTTTTTGCCGCAACGTAATGCAGTTCAACGAACATTCAAATAACGGAGGCCAACATGAATTCACTAACAGACGGCGCGGGCAATTCAATGATCTTTAGTGCGAAGCTCCTCAGCTCCGAGCGCATCACACCGGAGGCTTCGAAAGTGGAAGTGAGAAAGCTGGTTTTCAACACCGATAATTTATATTTCGACAGCCAGGTGGGCAGTTGTATTCGCGTGCTGGCTCCCGGCCAATACGGCAAGGCTTATCACACCCGGCTTTATTCCATCGCCGATACCGAGCAGTCCGACACGGGCGCGCAATTTGAAATTTGCGTGCGCCGCTGTTTCGATATTGACGAAGTGAGCGGCGAAGAATTTGCGGGGGTCGCCTCGAACTATTTGTG
>JAGVNQ010000185.1 GCA_020053195.1 Sideroxydans sp. | reverse complement strand
CGCCAATGATAGTGTGCATTACGCATGTGAAAGTAGGTCATCGTCAGACTCCTTACAAATAAGAAACCCCCAAGTGAAAACTTGGGGGTTTTTTATTTGCTCCAAAATAACATTGTTGCAAGTTGTTCTGAGCGTTTCTTCTTTTGAGGGCATGCCTGTTTTGCGATACAATCACACCCCATGACAAAGTACATATTCATTACCGGCGGCGTTGTCTCTTCCTTGGGAAAAGGCATCGCCGCCGCTTCACTTGCGGCTATCCTTGAGTCGCGCGGCCTCAAGGTCACGATGCTCAAGCTGGATCCGTATATCAACGTCGATCCGGGCACGATGAGCCCGTTCCAACACGGAGAAGTGTTCGTCACCGAAGACGGTGCCGAGACTGATCTGGATCTGGGGCATTACGAGCGTTTCATTTCGGCCAAGATGCGCAAGGCCAACAACTTCACCACCGGACAGATATACGAAAGCGTGATTCGCAAAGAACGGCGCGGCGAATATCTGGGCAAGACGGTGCAAGTGATCCCGCATATCACCAACGAAATTCAAGCCTTTGTGGAACGTGGCGCAGCCGCTTCGCTCGATGGCAAAGCGGATGTGGCTATCGTCGAAATCGGCGGTACGGTGGGTGACATCGAGTCGCTGCCGTTCCTTGAAGCAGCGCGCCAAATGGGCTTGCGCATGGGGCGTCACCAAGTTGCCTACGTCCATTTAACATTGGTTCCCTACATCGCCACCGCAGGCGAACTGAAGACCAAGCCGACGCAACATAGCGTACAAAAATTGCGTGAAATTGGTATTTTCCCAACCGCTTTAATCTGTCGTGCAGATCGCCGTATTCCTGATGATGAGCGCGCCAAGATTTCACTGTTCGCCAATGTGCGCGAAGACAGCGTGATTTCAATGTGGGACGTGGACAGCATCTACAAAGTCCCGCAAATGTTGCACGAGCAGGGGCTGGATCGCATCATCTGCGAAGAGCTGGCGCTGAATGCGCCGCCTGCTAACCTTACGGTGTGGCAGAACCTGATCAAAGCGCAAGAGAATCCGCAGCACGAAATCACCATCGGCATGGTCGGCAAATATGTCGATTTGACCGAGTCGTACAAATCGCTGATCGAAGCATTGCGTCATGCGGGCATCCATACAGCTACGCGCGTCAATATCGAATATCTGGATTCCGAAGTGATTGAGACAGACGGCACGGACTGCCTGAATAATCTTGATGCGATTCTGGTGCCGGGTGGTTTTGGCGTACGCGGCACGGAAGGCAAAATTGCTTCGATTCGTTATGCGCGCGAAAACAAAATTCCCTACCTCGGTATTTGTCTCGGCATGCAACTCGCGGTGATCGAATATGCGCGCCATGTGTCGGGTATGACCGATGCGAACAGTACTGAATTTAATCTTGACTCCGAACACCCCGTGGTGGCACTTATCACCGAGTGGCTAGACAGGGACGGCAAGGTTGCCACGCGCAGTGCGGATTCGGATATGGGCGGCACGATGCGCTTGGGTTCGCAGCGTTGTCCGGTCAAACCTGGCACCATGGCGCAGCGAATCTACGGCGACGAAGTGAACGAGCGCCACCGTCATCGCTACGAAGTGAATAACTATTACGTGCCCGAGCTGGAAAAAACCGGCTTGATTATTTCGGCGCGCACTCCTTCTGAAAATTTGCCGGAGATGATGGAGTTGCCGCAAACCATGCATCCTTGGTTTGTCGGTGTGCAGTTCCACCCCGAATTTACCTCGACACCGCGCACCGGGCATCCGCTGTTCAAAGCATATGTGGAAGCGGCGGTCGCCAAGAAGGAAGCAGCGTGAAACTCTGCAATTTTGAAGTCGGCTTGGACAAGCCGTTGTTTCTGATTGCGGGCCCCTGTGTAATCGAATCCGAACAGATGGCGATTGACACCGCCGGACAGTTGAAAGAAATCTGCCAGCAACTCGGCATTCCGTTCATCTACAAATCATCTTACGACAAAGCGAATCGCAGCTCCGGTAAAACATTTCGCGGTTTCGGCATGGAAGCGGGTTTGAAAATTCTGCAAAATGTCAAAGCGCAGATCGGTGTGCCTGTGCTCACCGACGTGCATGGCGAAGAAGAAATTGACTCGGTAGCCGCCGTGGTGGATGTGCTGCAAACCCCCGCGTTTCTGTGTCGTCAGACCGATTTTATTCACGCTGTGGCCAAGTGCGGCAAGCCAGTGAACATCAAGAAAGGCCAGTTCCTTTCGCCGTGGGACATGAAAAACGTGGTGGATAAAGCGCGCGAAGTGAGCGGCGCGGACAACATCATGGTATGCGAACGCGGTGCATCGTTCGGTTACAACAATCTGGTGTCGGACATGCGCTCGCTGGCCGTGATGCGCAACACCGGATGCCCGGTGGTATTCGATGCCACGCACTCGGTACAATTGCCCGGCGGACAAGGCACTTCCAGCGGCGGACAACGCGAGTTCGTGCCCGTGTTGGCGCGTGCAGCAGTGGCAGCGGGCATCTCCGGCATCTTTATGGAGACGCATCCAGACCCCGCCAAGGCTTTATCGGATGGTCCCAATGCATTTCCGTTGGGACATCTGCAAGAAATGTTGCAGACACTGAAAGCGCTGGACGCTTTGGTGAAGCAGCAAGGTTTTATCGAAGAGAACGTTAACTTGAGAAGTGTTTGAACGAAGGAAAAGATATGAGCGCAATTGTTGATGTCATCGCAAGAGAGATTTTGGATTCGCGTGGCAACCCCACCGTGGAAGCGGACGTGTTGCTGGAGTCGGGTGTGATGGGGCGTGCCGCCGTGCCGTCCGGTGCTTCGACCGGTACGAAAGAAGCTGTCGAACTGCGCGATGGCGACAAGCAGCGCTACTTGGGCAAGGGCGTGTTGCAGGCGGTGGAAAACGTCAACACCGAAATCGCCGAAGCGATCATCGGGCTGGATGCCGAGAATCAGGCTTTCATCGACCAGACCATGATCGATCTGGATGGCACTGAAAATAAATCGCGCCTAGGCGCAAACGCCATGCTCGCTGTATCTATCGCGGTCGCCAAGGCCGCCGCCGAAGAATCCGGTTTGCCGCTGTACCGCTATTTTGGCGGCGCGGCGCGTATGGAAATGCCCGTGCCGATGATGAACGTCATCAACGGTGGCGCGCATGCCACCGGCGGCGCGGACATGCAGGAATTCATGATTGTCCCGGTAGGCGCTTCCAGTTTCCGCGAAGCGTTGCGCTGCGGCGCGGAAGTATTTCACGCGCTGAAAGCCGTGTTGCATCATCGCGGTTTGCCAACCACTGTCGGCGACGAAGGCGGTTTCGCGCCTGCGCTCGGCTCCAACGAAGCGGCGCTGAAAGTGATCGTCGAAGCGATTGAGGCGGCGGGTTATGTGCCCGGCGCGGATGTGGCGATTGCCATGGATCCCGCCGCGTCCGAGTTCTACAAAGATGGCCAATATCATTTGAAAGCAGACGGCTTGACGCTGAGTTCGCAACAGATGGTTGATCTGTATGCGACTTGGGTGGACAAATACCCCATCGTTTCCATCGAAGACGGCATGAGCGAACTCGACTGGGCTGGCTGGAAGATGCTGACCGACCGTTTGGGCAAAACCATTCAATTAGTTGGCGACGACATCTTCGTGACCAATACCAAGATTCTGCGTGAAGGCATCAAACAAGGCATCGCCAATTCCATCCTGATCAAGGTTAACCAGATCGGCACCTTGACCGAAACTTTCGCCGCCATTGAAATGGCGAAACGCGCCGGTTACACCGCCGTGATCTCGCACCGTTCCGGCGAAACCGAAGACTCCACTATCGCTGACCTGGCCGTGGCCACCAATGCTTTGCAGATCAAGACTGGCTCATTGTGCCGCTCCGACCGCATGGCGAAATACAACCAACTGTTGCGCATCGAAGAAGACCTCGGCGACAGCGCTTCCTATCCCGGACGCGGGGCGTATTACCAGTTAGGCTGATGCGCCCTGTCACCTACATCCTGCTGGCTCTTCTCCTGCTGATGCAATATCCGCTGTGGCTGGGGAAGGGTAGCTGGTTGAAGGTGTGGGACATCGGGCAGCAAGTCGAAGCCCAGAAACAAATCAACGAGCAAACGCAGAAGCGCAATGCGGCACTGGATGCCGAAGTGCGCGATTTAAAAAGCGGAACCGATGCCCTCGAAGAGCGCGCGCGCAGCGAACTCGGCATGGTCAAACAGGGCGAAGTATTTTTTCAGGTGGTCGGCGAAGGGGCTGCAACGGCCTCGGGGGTGACCGCTGCAACTCCATCAAAAGACAAACTCAAGTAATCACCGTGGGCTGCTCGCGCCCGGTGCGTGAACGCAATTCGGAAATATCCAGCGCAATATCAATCAGCTCCTTTAACGCCACTTGCGCATCCAGAGGATGGCGCGCGACATCGGCTTCATATGCTTCCAGATATACGCGCAACGTCGCGCCTTCTGTGCCCGTGCCGGATAAACGGAACACGATGCGCGAACCGTCGCTGAACAGAATGCGGATGCCTTGATTCTTGCTCACGCTGCCATCCACCGGATCGGTGTAGCAGAAATCGTCGCAGGTTTTTACCGCGTATTTGCCGAACTGTTTTCCGGTGAGCGCGGCGAAGCTGTCGCGCAGATGGTTCATCACCCCGTTCGCCACTTCCGTGGGCAACCCTTCATAGTCGAAACGCGAATAAAAGTTGCGACCGAATTTCGCCCAATGCTCGCGCACAATGGTTTCCACCGATTGCTTGCGCACGGCCAGCACATTCAACCAGAACAACACCGCCCACAGCCCGTCCTTTTCGCGCACATGGTCCGAGCTGGTGCCGAAACTTTCCTCGCCGCACAACGTCACCTTGCCCGCATCCATCAGGTTGCCGAAGAATTTCCAGCCGGTCGGCGTTTCAAAGCAAGGAATGTTCAACGCCTGCGCCACACGATCCGCAGCGGCGCTGGTGGGCATAGACCGCGCAATACCCGCCAATCCTTGTGTGTAACCTTTAATCAGCGTGGCATTCGCAGCCAGCACGGCGAGACTGTCGGAAGGTGTGACAAAAAAATGTTTGCCGAGAATCATGTTGCGGTCGCCGTCGCCATCCGATGCCGCGCCGAAATCCGGCGCGTTGTCGCCGTACAAAATATCCACCAACTCGTGCGCATAAGTCAGATTGGGATCGGGATGACCGCCGCCGAAATCTTCCAGCGGAATAGTATTCATCACGCTGTTCGAAGTTGTTCCCAAACGTTTCTCGAAAATCTCTTTGGCATACGGTCCGTTCACCGCATGCATCGCATCGAACTTGATGCGAAAGCCGCCTTGTAACATTGCACGTATCGCCGCGAAATCGAACAGCGATTCCATCAGCTCAGCATAGTCGCTCACCGGATCAAACACGCGCACCTTCATCTCGCCCAACATCGTTTCGCCCAGTTGATCCAGCGCCACATCCGCCGCATCCAGAATGCGATAGCTGGAGATCAGCTTGCTCCTGGCGAAAATCGCCTCAGTCACCGTTTCCGTGGCCGGGCCGCCATTGCTGCTGTTGAACTTGATGCCAAAATCGCCGTCCGCCCCGCCGGGATTGTGGCTAGCCGAAAGAATAATGCCGCCAAAGGTTTTGTATTTTCGGATCACACACGAAGCCGATGGCGTGGAAAGAATCCCGCCTTGCCCCACCAGCACCTTGCCGAAACCGTTCGCCGCCGCCATCTTCAAAATAATCTGAATCGCCTCGCGGTTGAAATAACGCCCGTCGCCGCCCAGCGCCAATGTCGCACCCTTTGGCGCGGCAATGCTATCGAAAATGCTTTGCACAAAATTTTCCAAATAGTGCGGCTGCTTGAATACCGGGACTTTCTTGCGCAGCCCGGAAGTGCCGGGTTTTTGGTCGGAGAAGGGCGTGGTTGAAACGGTGCGGATGTTCATCAAATAACCTTTCGAGGCGAGTTGTTGTTTGAAAAATCTGTTCAAATAATAACATCGGCCACGCTGGAACAACCCAAGATAATGCATGTCAGGTTATGCTTCGGTCCTACATAGGATCACATCACACATGAGTCAAAACACCGCCCACCAAATCCTGCGCGACACCTTCGGTTACAGCTCATTTCGCGGCGCGCAGCAGGCCATTGTCGAGCATGTAACCAGCGGCGGCGATGCGTTGGTGCTGATGCCTACGGGCGGCGGCAAGTCGCTGTGTTATCAGCTTCCGGCGCTGTTGCGCGAGGGGGTGGGCATCGTGGTGTCGCCGCTGATCGCGTTGATGCAGGATCAAGTCGATGCACTCAAGCAGCTTGGCGTGCCCGCCGCGTTTCTCAATTCCAGTCTGGATGCAGAGTCGGCGCGCGAGGTGGCACGGCAATTGATGCGCGGGGAGTTGAAGTTGTTGTATGTCGCGCCCGAGCGGCTGATGACGGAAGGTTTTTTGAATCTGCTGGAGCGTTTGAATCAAGACAATAAAATTGCGCTGTTCGCCATCGACGAAGCGCACTGCGTGTCGCAATGGGGGCACGACTTCCGTCCCGAATATCGCGCGCTGACGGTGTTGCACGAACGTTTTTCCAACGTGCCGCGCATTGCGCTCACCGCTACCGCCGATGCGCCGACGCGCAGCGAAATCGTCGAACGACTGACGCTGGAAAACGCGCGGCAATTCGTCTCCAGCTTTGACCGCCCCAACATCCGTTACCGTGTCACGCAGAAGAACAACGCGCGCCAGCAATTGCAAAGTTTCCTCGAAAGCGAACACCCGAACGACGCGGGCATTGTCTATTGCCTGTCGCGCAAAAAAGTGGAAGAGACTGCCGCGTGGCTGAAAGAGCAGGGCTGGGATGCGCTGCCGTATCACGCCGGATTGGATGCCTCGGTGCGCCATGCCAACCAGCGCCGATTCCTGCGCGAAGAAGGGGTCATCATGGTTGCCACCGTCGCTTTCGGCATGGGCATCGACAAGCCCAACGTGCGCTTCGTGGCGCATCTCGATTTGCCAAAATCCATGGAAGGCTACTATCAGGAAACGGGTCGAGCGGGGCGCGACGGCTTGCCCGCCAATGCGTGGATGGCTTACGGGCTGGGCGATGTGGTGTCCATGCGCCAGATGTTGTTGTCCGGCGATGCGCCGGAAGAACGCAAGCGTGTCGAACTGCAAAAGCTAGACGCACTGCTCGGCTTCTGCGAATCCACTTCATGCCGTCATCAAACCGTGTTGCGCTACTTCGGCGAAGAACATCCCGGCGGCTGCAACGAATGCGACAACTGTCTTTCTCCTGTGGATACCTGGGATGCCAGCAAGCCAGCACAGATGGCGCTGTCCTGCGTGTATCG